>DBME01000195.1 GCA_002298155.1 Holophagaceae bacterium UBA706
CGGCGCGCACGGCGCTCACGGCGGCCAGGCCCGAGGCGGCGCTGCCCTGGCCCAGGGTCAGGTCGGCGGCGGTGATCCCGGGGGTGGGGTCGATCCAGGGGGTGAGGCAGCCGTTGGCCGCGAGGATCCAGGAGCCGTTCTCAGGCCGCCAGGCGAAGGGGATGGGGCAGCCTTCCAGCAGGTCCACCCCGGCCCGCGCGCCCACGACGATGATCTCGGCGGCGGCGCACAGGGAGGGCAGGGAGCGCAGGAGCAGTTCGGGGCCGATACCGCACGGATCTCCGAGCGTCACGGCGATTCGGGGGCGTCTCGTCATTGCGCGGGTCGGCTCCTAGTCGTACAGGGGGAGATCCACGTCGGGCGAGGACGAATCCTCCTTCTTGCCTCCGCGGCTCCGGCGGATGCGGGGTTCCTCATCGGCCTTGTAGAGGTACTTGATGTTGTGCTTGGGGACCAGCACGTTGGGTTCCTTGACGCGGTTGATCTTCAGGCAGTGCTTGTCGTACCACTCGATGACGCCCCGGAGCTTCTCGTCGTCCTGGAGGACGATGACCATGGGGGTCTTGGACTGCATCTGCTTGAGGTAGTAGAAGCTCTCGGCGTTGGTCTGCTCGGGGGGGGCGATCTTGCGCCGGGGGCTGCCGGTGCCCTGGGGCACGCTGGCGGCATCCGGGTTGGCGCCTGGGGCGCCGGAGATGACGGCTTCGGCCGGCACCTTGGTGACGGTGGGCGCGTCCGCGGGCTCCTGGGGCTTGGGCGTGCGCCCAATTTTTTCCTTGATGGCTGTCAGGTTGGGGCGGATGAGCTTTCGGTTCATGCGGGATCCTGGAAATGCAACACGAACATGGGTTAGGCGATTCCCAACGGAATTTTCCCTACCCAGGGTCCGAAGTCAAAAAGTAATGGCAATGTCCCACCTTCCAGGCCGATTGGCAAGGTTTTCCGGCCCCTTTAGGCAAATCGTTGTTGAAGATTTCCGTCCCCGGAAAAGGTTCCCGGCGCCAGGGGAATTTTCAGGGTCACGGTGGTGCCTTCCCCGGCGGCGCTGTCGACCCCCACGGTCCACCCCATCTGCTGCGTGAACTGGAATACCAGGCTCATGCCCAGGCCCGTACCCTCCTCGAAGCCGCTGGAGAAGGGCATGAAGATGGTCCTGCGCCGCTCCTCCGTCATGCCGCAGCCGTTGTCGGCCACGGTGGCGGTGACCCAGGCGCCCCGCACGCGCCATCGCACCTGGATGACCGGGGAGGGGCGGTCCTTGAGGGCCTTGCGGGCGTTGCTGAGGAGGTTGGTGAAGACCTGGTGCATCCACATGGCGTCGCCCAGGATGTGGGTTTCGGGCGGCTCCTCCAGGTCCAGGAGGATGCCCCCGCAGCGGGGGTCGGTCTCCCAGCTGGCCTTGAGTCCGTCCGCCAGACCCTTCAGGTCCAGGGGCTGGATGCGGGCCGGCCGCGGGCGGGTGAAGTCCAGGAAGTCCGTGACGATGGCGCTGACCCGCTCGGATTCGCGCATGAGGATGGTCAGCACCCGTTCCATCATGGGGCGGGCCTGCTCGCCCTGCTTGAGGATCTGCACGCAGCCGAGGATGGAGGCCATGGGGTTGCGCAGCTCGTGGGCCATTTCGCTCGAGAGCTCGCCCACGGTGGCCATGCGCTCGGAGATGCGGGTGCGCTCCTCCAGGATCTTGATCTCGGTGAGGTCCTGGAAGACGAGGATCTGCCCGGTGGGCTCGCCCTCGCCGCCCAGCAGGGGGGCCACGTTGCCGCCCACGATGCGCCGGGTGCCGTCCTGGGTGTGGAAAGCGAATTCGAAGCGGTGCTCCTTGACGTGGCGCCCCAGGTCCTTGGGGTCGCCGAACCCGACGGCCTCCAGCGGCGTGCCCACGGGAAGGTGCCGGTGGAGGATCTTCTCGGCGGCGGGGTTGGCGGAGGTGATCCGGCCCTGAGGGTCGGCGGTGATCAGACCGGAGAAGATGGATTCGAACACGCGGCGGTACAGGGCGCTCAGCTCGTCCACCACCGCCTCGCTGCGGCTCAGGTCCGTGCGCAGGCCTTCCATGTGGCTGTGGATAACCACCACCACCAGGGTGGCCCCGAAGATCTGGAGGGTGGCGAAGCCCAGGAGGTAGGCCAGCTGGTAGGGCTCCACCCCGGGCCAGGGGCCGGAATGGCCGAAGGGGGGCAGCACGCCCTGGGTGAACAGCAGCACGCAGGTGATGTGGCAGGCCGAGGACAGCAGGCCCACCGCCACGATCTCAGCGATGCCCAGGTAGAAGGCGGAGGCCAGCACCGGGAAGATGTAGATGGTGGCCAGGCGCTCCTGGTCGACCCCGTGGAAGGCGATGACCAGGGTCACCAGGGCCAGGTCCATGAGGAGGTTGAACCGGATCCACTTCGGGGAGGGGGTGCCGAAGGTCGGCCCGCCCCGGGCCGAGGAACGGTGCACCTCCCAGACGCTTTCCGCGAAGAGGACTGCAAGAACGGTGAGGTAGAGCCCCTCCCCCTGGACGCCCGAGGGGCTCTCCAGGGGCAGGGCCAGATGCAGCACGATCAGCCCGAACGATGCGGCCAGCCGGAATGCCAGGGGAAGGAAGGGCTCCGAGGCCTCCCGTGCGGTCTTCAGAGCCGGGTCCTGGTTGATCATGGGGTTAGGATGCCTTCCCCGGCGGGTTTTTGAGAGAAAAATATCGCCCGGGCCTTTTTTTTGGCATCCTGAGGCCATGTCCCATTCCGATTCTTCCCAGCCCCTGTCCCTTAGGGCGGCAGGCATGCGCCAGACCCCCCAGCGCGAAGCGATCCTCAAGGTCCTCCAGACCGCGGACCGCCCCCTGACGGTGGAAGAGATCTGGGCCCGCATGGAAAAGCGCCGTTCCGGCATCCCCACCGTCTACCGGAACCTGGAGCGTTTCGTGGGCGAGGGCTGGGCGGAGAGCATCCTGGGCCAGGACCAGATCATGCGGTTCGTCCTCTGCCGATCGGCCCACCACCACCACCACCTCTCCTGCGAAACCTGCGGAAAGATGGTGGAAGTGGACGCCTGCGGCATCGAGACAAGCCTTGCGGGAATGGAAGCCCTGTCCGGGTACCGCATCACCCGGCACCAGCTCCACCTCTTCGGAATCTGTCCTTCCTGCAGGGCTGCAATTGAGGGTTGACCTCCGGCTCCGCTGTGATAATCTTATTACTCCCTCGCGGGTGTAACTCAGTGGTAGAGTGCAACCTTGCCAAGGTTGAAGTCGAGGGTTCAAATCCCTTCACCCGCTCCAGCAAACAGGACCTGAACTTCAGGTCCTGTTTTTTTTGCCCCGGTTTTCGTCCATCGGTGGCAAAGGAAGTGGTTTATGAGATCCTGGGAGTACATTTTCGCGGGAATGTGCTAGCATGTCCCCTTCGGCGCCGTAGCCAAGTGGTAAGGCCGCAGACTGCAAATCTGCCATTCGACGGTTCGATTCCGCCCGGCGCCTCCAATCGAAGCCCCCAGGGGTAAGCCCCCGGGGGCTTTGTTTTACACAATGACCTGGCCCCCAGGGCAGGCTCCTCGTCAAGCCTCCCGCACCCAGGAACCGCCTCCCTCGAGCAGGAGCATGGCCAGGAGGTAGGCGGCGCCCCCGGCGGCCAGGGCCGCCGGGAAGCCCCACTGGAAGCTCACCAGCAGGATCCCCGTGGACCCCACCACGGAGGCGGTGCCGTTCACCGCGAAGCCCCAGTCGATGAGCTCGCCCACGCGGGCGGTGCCCTTGGTGAAGGGCATCCCCATGAAGAAGGCCAGGGGCGCCAGGAGCACCACCGTCGCCGCCACGCGCAGGGCCATGGTCAGGCCGCCCAGGGCGTCCGTGATCCGCCCGAGGACCAGGGCGTCCAGGACGAGCCAGGCCAGGATGGCCAGGAAGGGCGTGCGGTCGCGGAACCGCGGCGCGAAGCGGCTGCCGGCGCCGCACCCGATGAGCAGCGCGAAGAGGATCGCCACGATGGTGTAGGAGGAGGCCCCGATGAACCGGGTGTATTTCTGGATGAGCACCACCTCCAGGGCCATGAACGCGAACCCGATGGCGAAGAAGTAGAGCCAGCCCGGCGCCTTGAGCCGCGGGCCCCGGCGCAGGTAGGGCAGGAGGTTCAGAGGCACCATCAGCAGGAGCGTGATGCCCAGCACCGCCAGCACCGTGAACTTGGCCACGGGGAAGCCCTTGATCTCCAGCGTGCCCATGGTCCGGAGGCTGGCCGCGTTCACGTTGCGCAGCTGCCCCTGGAGGGCGATGAAGGGGCGCTGGTCCGTGGCGGGGGAGAGGTCCGTGGGCGAGGCCGCGGCGGCTTCCCTCCAGCCGCGGGTGAGGATGCGCGCCACCAGGGGATCGGCTCCCGGGGCGGGGTCGGGGTAGAGGCGATGCATGACCTTGAAGTCATGGGCGTCCAGTTCGGAGAAGGGGTGCTGGATGGCCTCGGCCGAGAGGGGCGCCTTGCCCACCAGGATCACCTGCCGCGGGTACCGGCCCTGGGGGATGGCGAAGACGGCGATGTGGCTCAGGGGGTCGGCGACCCCGGCCTGGCGCAGCCCGTCCACGGCCTCGCTCACCACGCGGGGCATGTAGAACTGGTGCTCCATGATCAGGTAGCCCCGGGGGCTCAGGGCGCGGTAGTAGTCCCGGAAGGCCTCGGTGGTGAACACGTAGTTCTCGGACATGGCGAAGGCGCCGCTCACCAGGGCCGCGAAGGAGTTCGAGCTGCGGGAGTAGATGATGTCGAAGGCCCCGTCGAAGCGCCGCACATAGGCCCGGGCGTCCTCCGTCACGACCTTCACCCGGGGATCCTCGTAGAGATGGCCGGAGACGTCGGCGTACCGGCCCCCCTTCATGAGCAGGCGGTTGATGTAGGGGTTCACCTCCACCGCGTGCACTTCCGCGGCGCCGTCGCGCAGGGCCAGCAGCGCGTCGCTGCCGCCGCCGGAGCCGATGGACATGAACCGGCAGGTGCCGCCCATGCCGTCCATCAGGGGCTTGGGATCCATGAGGGTGTAGAAGGGCTGGCGGCGCAGCTCCGCCCAGTCGCCGTCGAAGGGCAGGATGGGGGTGTTGGCCATGTTGTCGATGTTGATGCCCAGCTCGCCGTCCTGGGAGAGGATCTTGATGAGGGAGGTGGCGTCCCAATGCCGGTGCACCACGGGGATGGCCTCCTTGCGGGGCCGGGCCACCAGGGTGGGCGCAACGGGCAGAAGGGCCAGGGCGGCCCCGGCCACAAGCACGGAGGCGAAGCGCGTCACGCGGCCTCCCGCCAGGAACGCGGCGAGGGCAAGGGGCAGACCGAGGAGGAGCGTCGCCCGGGGCGTTCCGGCAAGGTTCATGAGCCCCACGATGCAGGCGACGCCCAAGCCGGCGCCCACGAGGTCGGCCATGTAGAGCCGGGCCATGTCCCGGTGGTGCTGCCGGAAGAGCGCCGTGAGGGCCATGCCCCCCGCCGTGAAGGCCGCCCCGAGGATGAGGAGCGCCAGTGCCAGCCGCCAGGCCATGGCCCACCCCGCGAAGAGCTTGGCGAAGTCCAGCCCCAGGTGCAGCACGGCCGGCGGTCCCGCCAGGGCCAGGGCGGCCGCGGCCAGGCAGAAGACCCCCAGGCCGCCGGGCTTGTTCAGCCCCGGCACCAGGCGCAGCGCCAGACCCCCCACGCCTAGGCCCAGGATGGCCAGGGACAGGATCAGGAAGNNTCCGCGTCCAGGCGATCTCCAGCGCGATGAGGCTGAAGGAGGTCAGGGCGATGAGGAGGGAGGCTTGGCGGGGGGATCGCATGGACGCTCCAGTCCGGACCCGGGCATCAGGGGCGCGGGGAAAGGGATTTTAAATCGTACGTAATTAGGCCCGCGGAGCCGCCCG
>DBME01000248.1:0-6101 GCA_002298155.1 Holophagaceae bacterium UBA706
TCCTCGTCGCCTGCGACGTGGACAATCCCCTGTGCGGCCCGCGGGGCGCGGCCGCCGTGTTCGGCCCCCAGAAGGGCGCTTCGCCCGAGGACGTGGCCCGCCTCGACGCGGCGCTGGAGCGGTTCGCCAGGGCTGCGGCGGCCGCCACGGGGCGGAAGGTTGCGGAGCTGCCCGGGGCCGGCGCGGCCGGCGGCATGGGGGCGGGGCTGCTGGCCTTCACCCGGGCCGAACTGCGTCCCGGGGTGGGCATCGTGCTGGAGGCCGGGGGCTTCGATCGCAAGCTGGCGGGCGCGGACCTGGTGCTTACGGGCGAGGGGCGGACGGATCATCAGACTTGCATGGGCAAGGCACCCCTGGGTGTCGCCCGGGCGGCGGCCGCCCATGGCATACCGGTCGTATGTTTGTCCGGTTCCTTGGGGCCCGGCTGCGAGGAGCTCCTGCGGGAGGGGGTCACGGCGCTGCTGTCCATCTCCCCCGGGCCCCTGTCCCTGGAAGCCTCCATGGCCCAGGCGGCGGTGCTCCTGGAGGAAGCCACGGCGCGGGCCTGCCGCCTCATCGCCCTGGGCGCGAATCCTTGACCGGAAAGGTACCCTTCCTACCCTGGTAGGAGGCGTCCCCGGCCCCAGGAGCACCCCATGCGCAAGAAGCTCTACATCGCCGCCTACCACCAGTCCGTCTTCGGCAAGCTCATGGGCATGGGCGTGCCCGAGATTCTCCGGCGCGCGGTGGAGGAGACCCTGGCCGCGGCGAAGGCCGGCACCAGCCAGGTGGATGTGGCCTCCGTGGGCGCCGTGTGCAACGTGCCCCTCAACGGCCAGGGCCTCCTGTCCGGGCTCGTGGCCATGGTGCCGGGCCTGGAGGGCAAGCCCATCGAGGCGGTGGAGAACGCCTGCGCCTCGGGGGGCCAGGCCATCCTTTCCGTGGCCCACAAGCTCCTGGTGGGCGACGGCGAGGTGGGCCTCGCCCTGGGCTACGAGAAAATGCGGGACGCGGAGGGGAAGATGGACGGCAAGCTCATCGGCCAGGTGCTGGGGCAGTTCTCCCACCCCGACGAGCGCCCCGGTAAGACCTACGTCTTCCCTCACCTCTTCGCGGAGGTGATGGCGGCCTACCTGGACCATTGGGGCGCCACGGAACGGGACCTGGCGGCCATCGCGTGCCAGGAGTACGCCAACGGCAATGCGAACCCCTATGCCCAGATGCGCGCCGTGAAGGTGGGCCTGGACGAGATCGCCCGGACGGGTGACCGCAACCGCTACCTGGTGGAGGGCCTGCCCCTCAAGACCTACGACTGCTCCCAGATCACCGACGGCTATGCGGGCCTCCTCCTGGCCACGGAGGAGGGCCTGCGGCGCCTGGGCGTGGCGCGGGCCGACTGCGTGGAGCTGGCGGGCTACGCCCAGGCCACGGACCCCCTGCTCAAGGCGGGCCGCGACGTGCTCCACCCCGCCGGGGCGCGGCGGGCCATGGCCAGGGCGTACGACATGGCAGGCCTGACCCCGGCCGACGTGAACGTCGCCGAGATCCACGACTGCTTCACCGTCATGGCCGCCATCGGCACCGAGGTCATCGGCAAGGCCGAACCCGGCCGGGGCGCCGCCTACTGGGTGGAAGGCAAGGCCGCCCCCGGCGGCGCCTGCGGCATCAACACCTCCGGCGGCCTCATCGCGAAGGGCCACCCCATCGGGGCCACGGGCATCGCCATGGTGGGCTGGTCCGCGTGGCAGCTGCTGGGCAAGGTGCCCGCGGAACTGCAGGTGCGTGACGCCCGGGCTGCCGCCACCTTCAACATCGGCGGACCCATCTGCGCGTCGGTGTGCACGGTGCTCAAGCCGGCCTAGCCTGATTGTGGGAACATGGGGCATGGACGTCATCCCCCGTTGGGTCGTGCGCTTCGCCGCCCGTGAACTGCAGGATCCCTCCGCCACCCGGGCCCTGCGGGCCACGGTGGCGTTCATGGTGCCCCTGGTGCTGGCGGCCCTGGGGCTGATCACGGGGACCCAGGCGGTGCTGGCCTCCTTCGCCGGCCACGCCCTCGGGGGCCTGGACGTGCGCGGCGCCTACGCGCTGCGGCTCAGCCTCCTGCTTTCCCTGGCCCTGGTCTTCACGGGGGCCGCGTGGCTGGGGGCCGAGGCGGGGCATAGTGTCCTCGCCGCCGTGCTGGCCACGGGGCTCATCGCCCTGGGGGCCGGGGCCTGGCGCCACGGGCTGGGGGAGTACGGGCCGGCGGTGGCCTCCACGGCGGCGCTGCTGTTCTTCATCGCCATGGCCTCGCCCCGGACGGAGGCCACCGCCCCCATCGCCGCGGGGGCCACCCTGGCGGGGTGCCTCCTCTGCATCCTCTTCCACGCGGCCTTCTGGCCCTTCCTGGCCCAGCATCCCCTGCGCCNNCGGGCCGTGGCGGGCTGCTGGACCGCGCTGGCGGACCTGGCGGAGGCCCTGCCCGCCGTGGAACCCGCAGAATCCGCCCGGCGCCAGGAACGGGTCGCCATATGTGAGCACAACCTGCGCACCGCCCTGGACCAGGCCGCCCAGGTGCTGGCCGGCGCCCGGGCCCGGGCCGCCCGGCCCCTGATCAAGGAACTGGAAGCCCTCAACGCCGCCGCGGCCGGATTGGCCACGCAGCTCACGGCCCTCAACCCCAGCCTGGAACGGCTCATGGAGCCGCCGGGACCGGGGCCGCTGGCGGCCTCCTTCCACGCCTTCCTGGCCNNAGGCGGGCCATCTCACCCGGTTCGAAGTGCGCATGCGCCGCCTGGACCGCCTGCTCCGGGTCCTGCGGGAACGCATCGGCGCCAAGGTGGCGGACTCGCCGGAGCGGGTCCATCTGGCGGAGGTGCTGCGGGAGCTCCAGGAACGCCTGCCCCGGGTGCGGGCCACGCTGCGGGCCGCCATGGAGCGCGCCCAGGAGCGGGGTCCCATCTCCTTCGAACTCTTCGACCTCAAGTCCTGGTCCCTGCGGCCCCTGGCTTCCGCGCTCAACTTCAGCCTGCAGATCGACCCCGCCCTGGTGCGGTTCACCTTCCGCCTGGCAGCCGTGATGATGGTGGGCACCTTCGCCTACCGCTACTGGAACCTGCCCCACGGGTACTGGGTCCCCCTGTGCGTGATGGTCGTGCTCCAGCCCGACTACGGGGCCACCCGGGCCCGGGCCACCCAGCGTGTGGTGGGCACCATCGCCGGGAGCCTGACGGGGAGCCTGCTGCTGGGCCTGCACCTGCCCCTGGGGGTCCTGCTGGCGGCCACGGCGGCGGTGTGCTGGGCCTTCACCTTCTACCTCAAGCGCAGCTACGCGGTGGCCGTCTTCTACATCACGCTCCTGGTGGTGCTGCAATTCCAGGCGGCCGGGCCCGTGACCTTCTCCCTGGCCGTGCAGCGGGTGGCCCTCACCCTGGGCGGATGCCTGCTGGCCATGCTCGCGGCCCTGAGCTTCTGGCCCATGTGGGAACGGGACCGCTTCCCGCCCCTGCTGGCCGAGGCCATGAAGGCCAATGCCCTCTTCCTGGGCCACCTTTGCGCCGGCCTGGGGGGCGATGCCACCGTCACCCCCGCCCTGGTCCTGGATGTGAAGAAGCGCGCCCAGCGCGCCAACAGCGTGGTCTTCTCGTCGCTCAACCGCATGGCCGGCGACCCCGACGTGAAGCAGGAGGGCATCGAGCAGGCCGCGGCCCTGGCCAACCACAACCTGCGCATCACGCGTTGGCTGAGCGTCGCCGCCGTGCATTACACCTCGGGATCCCCCGCGCTGCCCGGCCTGGAATCCATGGCCCTGGCCTCCGCCGGGGCCCTGGAGGCCCTTGCCGAGGTGGTGGACGGGGAGAACCCCTCCACCCTGGAGCGTCATCGCAGGGCCCTGGAGGCCGCGGAACTGCCGGCATCCCAGGAACCCCGCACGGCCTGGGTCCTGCTCCAGCTGGACCGGGTGGGCACGGAGCTCAGCGCGATGTTGCTGGAATACTGACGATCAACCCGTTCATCAGTCCTTGTTGTGGCCGCGCCCGCGTCCCTTGCCCTTGCCCTTGCCCCGGCCCTCATCGGGGGAGCCTTCCAGGCGGAAGTCGCCCTTCTTGAGGGCATGGAATTCGGCGGAGCCGGGCTTGATGCCCAGTTCCTGGGCCAGGGCGCCCCAGCCCTTGCCCTTGTGCTCGCGGTAGACGCGCAGGACCTCCTCGGGGGGGCGGCGCGTCATGCGCCCCAGCTGGAAGACCATGAAGGCATCGGCGGGTTCCTGCACGGAGTCCAGGACCACCCGCACCTGGGCGCCCCCCACGCTGAACTGGGAGCTGACGCGGGCGGAGAAGCCGTTGAGGTCGGCACGGGCCTCGATGTTGAGGTTGGAGAGGAAATCCTCCAGGCCGCCCGCGGAGGCGGGTGCGGCGGCCAGGATGACGAGGGCGGCGGGGACGATCCATCGCATGGCGGACTCCTTGGGTACGGGGTTGGAATTGAAGGCCGACCCCAGCATACGCCCCGGCCTCGCCTATCGCCCCTGTCCCCGGTAGGGCATCATGGAAGGAACCGAAGGAATCCCCATGGCGGAACTGATGACACCCTTGCGCCTGAGCCTGCTGCAGGCCGTGGCCAAGCATCCGGATCTGCACCGGGCCAAGCTCCTCACCCTGCGGGGCGTGGAGCAGGCGGACCTGGACTTCCTGGAGGGGCATGACCTGATCCGCGAGCACGCCCTGGGCTGCATGCGCATCACCCACCTGGGCCGGAAGGCGCTGGAAAGGGCCTAGGACATGGCCTAGGACATGGCCTCGTTGAGGCCCTGGAAGATTGCCGCATAGTGGCCCGACGCTTCGGCGAAGCGCAGGCGCTTGACGTTCTCCACGCAGATCTCGCGCGCATCGGTGGCCAGGATTTCCATTACTTCTTTAATGAAATCGGCGAGGGGCATGGCCCGGGGATCCGAGGCCCCGCCCATGAGGTCCGTGGCCACGTAGGGGGGGATCAGCTCCAGGACCTCGGTGGCGGTGCTACGCAGCTGGTAGCGCAGGGACTCCGTCCAGGAGTGGAGGGCGGCCTTGGTGGCGCAGTAGGTGGGGGTGAGGGCCAGGGGCAGGAAGGCCAGGCCTGAGGACACGTTCATGATGGTGGACCGGGGCTGGCGGCGCAGGAGGGGCAGGAGGGCGGCGGTGAGGCGCAGGGGGCCCAGGAGGTTGGTGGCCACGATGGCCTCCATGTCGGCCAGATCCTCGGGCTGGGCCAGGAGGTTCTCGGCCCGCATGATGCCGGAGTTGTTCACCAGGACGTTGAGGGTGGGGTGGTTCCGGGCCAGGTCCTGGGCGAAGGCGCGGATGCCCGCGGGATCCTGGACATCCAGGACGGCGGAGGCCATGCCCGGATTGGCGGCGGTGGTGGCGTCCAGGGCCTCCCGGCGACGGCCGGCGATGATGACCTGGTTGCCCAGGGCGTGGAAGGCCTCGGCCAGGCCGCGCCCGATGCCGGTGCCGCCGCCGGTGACGAGGATGGTGTTCGATCGGAGCTCCATGATGACCTCCCGGAGGCCCCCAGCATCCTACGGTCCGGCCTCCACCGCCACGCGCTTTCCGCCCCAGGTCCCGGGTGCGGCCTCGAAGACCCCCGGGCAGGAGGTTCCGCACCGCGCGCAGGCGCCCCCTCCGTCCAGGCCCCAGGCGGTGAGGCGGTAACGCGCCCGGCCCACCAGGAGGTGGCCGCAGACGTGGCAGCGGGTGTCCTCTCCGCCGGGGAGGGAGAGGTTGCCCACGTAGACGTGGCGGAGGCCGTTGGCCCGGGCCAGGCGCCGAGCCTCCAGCAGGGCCGGGGCCGGCGTGGGGGGCGTCGACAGCATGCGCCAGGCCGGATGGAAGGCGGAGAAGTGCAGGGGCACCTCCGGGCCGAGGTGCTCCGCGACCCAGCCCGTGAGGGCGTCCAGTTCAGCGGGGCCGTCGTTCCCGCCGGGGATCAGGAGCGTGGTGATCTCCAGCCATGCGCGGGTCTCGCGGCGGATGTGCAGGAGGGTCTCCAGGACGGGGCCCAGGCTGGCGCCGCAAAGGCGCCGGTAGAAGGCGTCCGAGAAGCTCTTGAGGTCGATGTTCACGGCGTCCATGTGCGCGTAGAACTCGGCCCGGGCACCC
>DBME01000248.1:6151-13633 GCA_002298155.1 Holophagaceae bacterium UBA706
ACGGGGTCGTTGTAGGTGAAGGCCACGCTGCGGCACCCGGCATCCAGGGCCGCCTGGGCCACCGCCGCGGGGGTTGCGGCCACTTCGCCCCCCTCCCCGGGGCGGGCCCGGCTCAAGGTCCAGTTCTGGCAGAACCGGCAGGCCAGGTTGCAGCCCACGGTGCCGAGGGAAAGGGCCGCGGTGCCCGGGAGGAAGTGGTGGAGGGGCTTCTTCTCGATGGGGTCGGCGCACAGCCCCGTGGTGCGGCCGTAGGCCAGGAGGACCATGGCGCCGCCCACCTGGGCCCGCACGGCGCAGAACCCCCGCTGGCCTTCCCGGAGGCGGCAGCGCCGGGGGCACACCTGGCATTCGGCGCGGCCGTCCTCCAGCCGCCGCCAATGCCGGGCGGGAAAGCCTCCGCTGGGCCGGGACGCGTCCGCCATGGACCTCTCCGGGGTCCAATTTGGTCCCTTGACAGGGCAGCGCGCAAGTCCAATGTACCTGTGGACGTTCGCATGCCCGGTTCCGGAGGCTTCCATGGAGCAGGTGNNCCCGCCGTGGCGGGTTCCTTCTATCCGGCCGATTCCGGGCGGTTGCGGGCCATGGTCCAGGACTTCCTGGGCGGGGCGCCCGGCACGGGAATCTGGCCCAAGGGGGTCATCGTCCCCCACGCCGGCTACCGCTACTCCGGCGCCGTGGCGGGCAGGGCCTTCGCGCGCCTGGGCCGCGGACGCGGCCGCATCCGGCGTGTGGTGCTGCTGGGCCCCTCCCACCGGGTGGCCTTCCGGGGGCTCGCCCTCAGCGGCGCCGGCGGTTTCGCCACCCCCCTGGGCGTGGTGCCGGTGGACCTCGAGGCCGTGGCCGCCATCCTGGATCCGCCCCGGGTCCACGTGTTCGAACCGGCCCATGCCCACGAGCACANNGGTGCAGCTGCCCTTCCTGCAGGAGGCGCTGGGGGAATTCCTCCTGGTGCCCGTGGTGGTGGGCGAGACCCGCACCGAGGACACCGCGAAGGTGGTGGAGCGGCTGTGGGGCGGCGACGAGACGGTCCTGGTGGTCAGCTCGGACCTGAGCCACTACCTGGACTATGGCGCGGCCCAGCGCCTGGACCGGGCCACCTCCGAGGCCATCGCGGCCCTGGATCCCCTGCGCGTCGATCCGGAGGGGGCCTGCGGAGCCCTGCCGGTGCGGGGGTTCCTGGCCGCGGCCCGGGCCCGGGGGCTGCGCGGGGAGATCCTCGACGTGCGCAATTCCGGCGACACCGCGGGGGACCGTGACCGCGTGGTGGGGTACGGCGCCTATGCCTTCGCCTGAGCTCCTACCNNCGGGACCCGCCTCCTGGGCATCGCCCGGGCCTCGGTGCTCCACGGCCTGGACCAGGGCCGGCCCCTGCCCGTGGATCTGGCGGATCTGCCGCCTGAACTGGCGGCGCCCCGGGCCACCTTCGTGACCCTGACCCGGGGCGGGCGCCTGCGGGGCTGCGTGGGCCGGCTCCAGGCGGAGCGGCCCCTGGCGCAGGACGTGGCCGCCAACGCGTACGCCGCGGCCTTCGAGGATTCCCGGTTCCAGCCGCTGGAGCGGGCTGAACTCGCCGGTCTCGGGATCCACGTGGCCCTCCTCACGGCGCCCGAACCCATCCTCTTCACGGGGGAGGCGGATCTCCTGCGCCAGCTGGAGCCGGGCGTGGACGGTCTCGTGCTGGAGGCGGGCCGGCGCCGCGCCACGTTCCTGCCAGCGGTGTGGGCCTCGCTGCCCGAGCCCGCCGACTTCCTCCGCGAGCTCAAGGTCAAGGCGGGCCTGGGCGCGGGGGAGGTGCCCGGACTCAGGGCCTGGCGCTATTTCACGGAGTGCGTGGAGGATTGAGGCGCGCCAGCAGGGTCTCCAGCTTCCGGTCATTCTCGTCCATGCGCTTGAGGAGGTGGTCGATGCGCTCCGCCAGGGGCGGATCGTCCGCGGCGACCTTGAGGTTCTCGATGCGGGCGATGGCATCCAGGAGCAGCCGGTCCTGGTGGACGAGGTGCTTCATGATCACCTCGATCTCCTCCTCGGCCTTGCGGTTCACCTGGTAGTCGCTCTCGGCGGTGAGCCGGTCCTTGTGGGCCTGGCGGTTCTGGCTCATCATCACCACCGGTCCCGTGTAGGCGGCCTGGAAGCTCAGAACGAGGTTCAGGAGGATGAAGGGGTAGGGGTCCCAGGCCTTCAGGAATCCGGGATGCCGGGCCATCATGTAGGCCAGCCAGACGTTCATGAACAGCCAGAGGCCCAGCAGGATGCTCTGGACGATGATGAAGGGCCAGCTGCCCACGATGGCCGCCACGCCGTCGGCGACCCGCTGGCCGAAGCTGGTCGAACTTTCCACCACCTCGTTCACGCTGCGCACGGGCGGGTGGTCGTGGCGGTAGAGGGCTGCGGGGCCTTCGGGGTGCCGGGGTTCGGTCATGGGGGTTCCTTCGGGCGGCCTGCGGATGGCCGGCCTCCCCCAGGTTTGCCCCAGACCGTCCCGGGGTCAATGCCCCGGATGGCGTGCTACTTCGCGGCCGCCATGGTGTTCACCACGGCGGTGGCTTCGGCGTACTGGATCTTGGCGGCCTTGAGGGCGATGCCCCGGGTGTGCCCGAGCACCCCGCCCAGGCTCTCCCGCACTTCCCGCAACCCGTTGGCATCGGGCTTCTGGGCCTCGATCTCGATGGGGGCGGTGGAGGCGATGACCTTCACCAGCTCGGCGCCGAAGGGCTCCTGCACTTCCAGCTCGAAGGAGTTGTCGTCGGGGGGGAGCTGGTAGAGACGCCCCTTCACGAGATGCCCGTCGGGATGGAAACGGTTGGGGAAGATCAGCACCTGGGTCCCGTCCACCTGGTGGTAGAGGACCTTCACGTAGCAGTCCATGTTCGCCTTGAGGAACAGGTGGAGCTTGTCGCCCTTGCGGTAGATGCCGCCCTGGCCGCGGTCCGCCACCACCTTCACCTCGAGGGTCGAGGCCTGAACCTGGGCGTCGCAGATCTCCAGGGCCTTGCGGGCCTCCTGGTAGTTGTCGGGCACGAGCTTGAGGCCGGCCTTGCGCACGAGAGCCGCCGGCAGGGTCAGGGTGGTGGCGGCCAGCTCGTCGCCGGCGGCGGACACGACCCGCAGGGTGACCTTCACCTCTTCGCCCAGATCGAAGACCACGCCGCGCACCGCCGCCTGGGAGCGCAGGGCGTCGGCCAGGCTGCCTTCGCCGCCGGCCGCCACCAGGGCCTCCCGGCCCATGGCCTTGTCCAGGATCCGCACCTGGCCCAGGGCCGCCAGCTGCACGGCCAGCGTCTCCTCCAGGTAGGCGGAGAAGGTCCCGCAGAAAGGCGAGTCGGCGAAGGTGATGCGGTCCATGAGCACCCGGATGCCCTTGGGCAGGTCCGCGCCCAGGTCCAGGGCGGCCAGGGCCGCGTGGCGGTCCAGTCCGGGCCTCGTTTCGAGCGCCTTGCGCAGTTCCTGGACGATTTCGGCGGGGCCGGGGCAGGGCGGTTCGGGGGCCTTGGCGCCGGACAGGACCGCCTGGATCAGGAGGCCCTCCTCCATGCGTTCGCGGATCTGCCGTGCCCGCGAGAGGCCGGCCACGTCCCCCGTGGTGCGGGCGGCGGTGAACGCTGCGGCGCATTCCCGGGCCTGGCGGGACAGGCGGTCCTCCAGCAGGGTCAGGGTCCTGGCCTTGTCCAGGAGGGCCAGGGCGTGGGTCACGTTGGTCTTGGCATCGCGCCACACCAGGGTCTCCAGGCCTTCCAGCTCCAGGTCCGCATGGGTCTTGACGACGTTCTGGGCGTAGCTGGTCATGTGCTTGTCCACCTGCGTGACCCGGCTCGTGTATTCCGAGGTGACCCGGGTGCGGATGGAGGAGGCGAGGACCTCCCGGGCCTGGGCCGAGGCCTGGCGGCGTTGCTCGGCCTCGGTGCCCGACGGGGAGGACAGGGCATAGCCGGCCAGGAACCGTTCCGGGGGATGGACCGCGGGGTCGGCGCCCTGGCGCTGGACCCAGGCGGGAGGCGCCTCGGCGGCCAGGGTGAAGGGCGCCGCCAGGAGAAGGGCCAGGATGCCGCGGAGTACGTTCATGGGAAGCCTCGCGAGTCGACCGTGATGGGATGTCCAAGGGTAGCGCGAAGGGCGCCGTCCGGTCAGGGGAAGGGGGCGGGGCTACCGGGCCTTCCTGCCGCCCAGCCGCGCCAGGGCTTCCTTCGCCTGCTCGTAGCCCTGGGCCGCGGCCTTGGCATACCACTCAAGGGCGGCCTTCCGGCTCTTGGTAATGCCTCGGCCCTCTTCACAGGCCCAGCCCATGAGGTACTGGGGAAGGGCCTGACCGGAATTGGCGGCCAGGCGGTACCAGGAGAGCATCAGGTTGTCGTCCTGGTCCACGCCCTGGCCCAGTTTGTAGCAGTCCCCCAGGGCGATCTGCCCGTTGGTGTCGCCCTGTTCGGCGGCCGCCTTGAACCAGCGGGCGGCCTCCACGGCATCCTGGGGCACACCCTGGCCGTCCCGCAGCAGGACGCCCAGGTTCACCTGGCCCCGGGCGAACCCCTGGTCCGCGGCCTTGCGGTACCAGGCCGCGGCCTCCTTGAGATCCATGGCCACGCCGGTGCCGAAGTTGAGCATGGTGCCCAGGTTGACCTGCGCCGTAGCATTGCCGGCCTCGGCGCCCTTGCGGTACCACGCCACGGCTTGCCTGGCGTCCTTGGGCACCCCCACCCCGGCCTCATAGAGCCAGCCCAGGTTGGACATGGCTGGGGCGCATCCCGCCTGGGCGCTCTTGCGGTACCACTCCGCCGCCTTGACGGGATCCCGCTTCACGCCCGTGCCGTTCTGGTAGAGGATCCCCAGTTCGTTCTGGCCGTCGGCGTCGCCCCCGGCGGCGGCCTTGGCGATCCAGCTGAACCCCGTGGCGGGGTTCATGGCCACGCCTTCGCCGCGCAGGTAGAGGAGACCGAGGCATTTCTGCGCGGGGTGGTTCCCCAGGTCCGCGGCCTTGCGGTACCAGAGGGCTGCGCCCGCAGCGTCCTGGTCCTGCCCGATCCCCCTCTCCAGCCGCAGGCCGGTTTCGAGCATGGCCAACTCCCCGCCAGCCTCCGCCGCCATGCGGTAGAACCGGGAAGCCTCGGCCTGGTTCTGGCGCGGGCCGTCCACCACGTAGTTCATGGCGAGGGCCAGCATCGCGGGAAGGTGTCCCAGCTCGGCGGCGCGGCGGTAGAGGCGGTCGGCACGGTCCAGATCCACCGGGCGTCCCTCGCCATGCTGGTCGTGGCCGGCCTCCTGGAACAGGGCTTCGGCCGATCCCTCCGGCGTGGCGGGGCCCGTCTCCGGAGGCTGGAGTTCCGCAAGGCGGGCGGTTGCCAGCTCCACGAAGGCGCCTTTGGGATACTTCGTGAGATAGGCCTGGAACTCCGCGGCGCTGCCGCCGGCCTTGACGGTCTCCCAGTAGGCCAGCTCCACGGCCGTGGCCTCGGAGAGGGGCGCCGCTTCCGGCCTCCCCGTGAAGAAGAAGTCCCCCGTGATGGAACTGCTCTCCCAGGGCACCTGGAGCCCCTGGGAATCGCGCAGGACGGCGCTGCGCACCCGCTTGAAGACGTCCTCCACCTTGGTGCCGGGAACGGCCATCTGGGCCAGGAGGTGCTGCGTGTAGAGGCCGTTGGCGCCGGTGCCGTCCGCGGCGGTGCGGCCGGGGGACGTGGCGAAGGCGATGTAGGTGCCCGCGGGGGCGTCCATCTGCGCCAGGCCCTGCTGGGCGCCGCGGGAGCTCCGGGCGAAGGGATTGTTCCGGCAGGCGTCGAGGATGACGATGTTCAGGCGGTTGTGGGCGGTCTCCATCTTGGCCAGGACGGCCTCGGCGTCCAGGGTCGTGTAGGCCACCTCGTCCTCGGTGGCCACGTCCGCGTCCACGGGCACCAGGTAGTTGCGCCCCTTCACCTGCATGCCATGGCCGGCGAAGTAGAAGAGCCCCACGCCGCCTCCCTGGAGGCCCGTACCGAACTCCCGCAGGGCGGTGAACATCCGCTCCCGGGTGGCGTTCTCGAGCAGGGTGACCCGGAAGCCGCAGGCGCGCAGGGCCGCGGCCATGGCGGCGGCATCGTTGGGCGGATTGCGCAGGGGCGCGGTGCGGTAGCTCCCGTTGCCGATGACCAGGGCGAGCCGCGCCTCCGCGGGCGCCGGGGTGGGGCTGGTGAGGCTGATGCCGCGGTCGGGGGGCGTCACGGGGGGGGCCCCGGCGGAGACGGTGAGGCCGAGGGCGAGGACCGGAAGGATGCGGAAGGACGGCATGGGACCACCTGCGGGGCGCTTGGGCCGTAATGGAGAACGGGGGATAACCTGGATTATCCCCCGTTTTCCCTCTGCCGGATGCCTTGAATGCCGTCAGCGTCCCTTCTTGACAAGCTCCGTGAGCGCCGGAACCAGTTCCAACAGGTCGGCAACCACCCCGACGCTGGCCGCCTGGAAGATGGGGGCCTTGGGGTTCTTGTTGACGGCGATCATGAAGGGATTGCCCTTGATGCCGCCCAGGTGCTGGAAGGAGCCGCTGATGCCCAGGGCGAGGTAGACCTTGGGCTTGACGGTCTGGCCCGAGGTGCCCACCTGGCGGGCCTTCTCCAGCCACTTGGCGTCCACGATGGGGCGGGAGCAGGCCAGGGCGGCGCCCATGGCTTCGGCGAGCTCCTCCACCAGGGGCAGGTTCTCCTGTTCCCCGATGCCACGGCCCACGGAGACGATGACGTCCTCGCGGGTGATGTCGATGTCGCCGGCCTCGGCCTGGATGACTTCCACGAAGCGCCGGCGGGGCGTGATCCCCTGGGCGTCGGCGGAGTGGTCCACGATGCGTCCCGCGGCGCCTGCGGCGGCGGGCCGGTAGGCTCCGGAGCGCACGGTGAGCACGGCCCCCTTGGAGATGTCGCAGGCCACGTGGGCGCAGACCTGGCCGTTGAACTCCTGGCGCACGGCGGTGAGGGTCGTCCCGTCGGAGGGCGCGCCGCCGATGAGGTCGGGGGCGTAAGTGGCGCCCAGCTTCACGGAAAGGCCGGGGCCCAGGTCCATGCCCAGGGTGCTGTGGGGGAGAAGGACCACGGCACCCGCGGGGAGGGCCTTGGTCAGCAGAGGCCGCAGGGCCTCGGCATTGGGATAGGCTAGGGCCGCGTCGGCGAACTTCCACACCTCGGCGAAGGCGCCGGCGGCCTCCTGGCAGGCGGCATCGAGGGAGGGGCCATTCCCGGCGGTCAGGGCCACGGGAGAGGAACCAGGGAACAGCTCGGCGGCCGCGGCGGCGAGCTCCAGGGCGGAGTCGTCCAGGTGGCCGTCCTTGTGCGCGACGAGAACGAAGAGGTTGGCGACCATCACTTGAGCCCTCCCTTGGCCTTGAGGAGTTCCAGCAGCTGCGCGGCAAGTTCGGCCGTGCCGCCTTCGAGCATCTCGGCCCCGGCCCCCGCCGGCGGCACGAAGTAGTCCAGGCGCCTGGCCCGGGCTCCCGCGGCGCCCACGGTCCCGGCGGCCACGCCT
>DBME01000253.1 GCA_002298155.1 Holophagaceae bacterium UBA706
CCGGCCATCGCCAACCTGATCCGGGAAGGCAAGAACTTCCAGATCCCCAGCGCGATGCAGACGGGCCGGGCCTATGGGCAGCGGCTCATGAACGACGCCCTGGTGGAACTGATCCAGACCAAGCAGATCGATGTGCGCGAAGCCTACAACAAGTGCCCGGACAGGGAATCCTACATGGCCACCCTGAAGCGCGCCGGCATCGACTGGGATCCTCGGGGGACGGAAGCGAACTAGGCGTTCGATCCTTCACGACCAAGAACCGAGTTGTTTTCAGTTGCTGCGCGCCAGCAGGATGTCCGGGATGTCCAACAGGAGCTTCCGGGTCCCCTTGTCGCCTTCCACCGGCCTAAGGGCCAGGGTCGCCGCCTCGGAGGCCTTGCGGGCCAGATCGCGGGTCTCGGCCAGGGCGTCGTGGCGGTCCAGAAGATCCCGCAGGGCCTTCTCGTCCGCGGGCGAGATGGGCACCTTCTCTCCGTTCGCCCAGATGCGGCCGATGATGGCCCGGGCTTCCTCGGGAGCCCTTTCCAGCAGGGTCAGCATGGGCAGCGTGAGCTTGCCCTCGTGCAGGTCGGAGAAGACCGGCTTGCCCATCTCCGCCTCGGTGGAGGTGTAGTCCAGGAGGTCGTCCACCAGCTGGAAGGCGCGGCCGATCTCCAGGCCGTAGCGGGCCATGGCCTGGCAGTCCTCCGCGGGCCGCGCGGCCAGGACGGCGCCGGTTTCCGTGCAACCCGAGAACAGGAGGGCGGTCTTGCGCTCCTGGATGTCGAAGTAGTCCTTGCGGGTGGTGTCCATATTGAACAGGCAGTCGTTCTGGATCAGCTCGCCCTCGATCATGCGCGTGGTGACGTCCGCCATGATCTCCAGCATCCGGAAGGACCTCCCCGCGATGGCCGAGGACATGGAGTGCAGGTAGAGCAGGTCCCCGAAGAGCACCGTCAGCGTGTTCCCCCACAGGGCGTTGAGGGTGGGCTTGGAGCGGCGGGNNGCACCGTGAGGGTGTTGCCCCAAAGCCGGTTGAGGGTGGGCATGCCCCGCCGCAACTGGGCGTGGTCGATGACGTCGTCGTGGATGAGGGTCGCCGTGTGCACCAGCTCGAAGACCACCGCGAAACGCACGTCCTCGCCGGATTCCACTCCGCAGAAGCGGCTCCCCAGCAGCACCAGGGCCGGCCGGAGCCGCTTGCCCTTGCCGGACCCGATATGCGCGGCCAGACGGCTTACCACGGCCACGTCGGACTGGAGGATACGCTGGAGTTCCTCCTCCACCGAAGCCAGCTTGCCGGTGATGGGGAGGAAGTAGCGGAGCAGGTCGATCCGGGCCATGCGGTCAGGACCGGTAGTTCGTGAACTGCAGGTCGAGACCCTGGTCGTTCTTCTTGAGGAGGCCCATGGCTTCCTGGAGGTCGTCCTTGTTCTTGCCGGAGATGCGGAGCTGGTCGCCCTGGATGGCGGCCTGGACCTTGATCTTGGAATCCTTGAGGACCTTCACCAGGCCCTTGGCCTTGTCGGAGGGGATGCCCTGGAGGATCTTGACCTCCTGGCGGGCGGTGCCCTTGGAGGCCGGCTCGATCTTGCCGAACTCCATGGAGCGGATGCTCACGCCGCGCTTGACCAGCTTGGACTGGAGCACGTCGATGACGGCCTTGAGGCGGACCTCGTCGTCGCTGGTGAGCACCAGGACGCCCTCGTCCTTGAGGTCGATCTTGGACACGGAGCCCTTGAAGTCGAACCGCTGGCCGATTTCCTTCATGGCCTGGGTCACGGCATTCTTCACTTCGTCCATGTCCACCTTGGACACCACGTCGAATGAACAGTCACTGGCCATCAGCCCCTCCACGACCTATCAATGTAACAGCGTTATGAAGATTTATCTTCAGCCTTGCGACGGGCGAGCTCCTCGCGGTAGGCCGCCCAGCCCTCCCACGAACGGGTCCGGTGCAGGGCGATCTGCACCAGGGCGTGCTCGAAGCGTCCCTCCAGGAGCATGGCCTCGGCTTCGGCCCAGGGGGCGGCCCACACCCGGAGCTCCTCCGAGGGGTCCAGGTGCAGCTCGGCCACGGGCCTGCAGTCCAGGGCCAGGAAGAAATGGCACCGGTTGTTCTGGATGGCCGGGTTGGGGTAGCAGCTGCCCAGGCTGATCCAGCGGCCCGGGGCGTGGCCCGTCTCCTCCAGGAGCTCCCGCCGGGCGCCGGTGGCGGGTTCCTCTCCCGGATCCACGACCCCGCCCACCACCTCGAAGGTGCTGGCCTCGATGCCGTGGCGGAACTGTTCCACCAGCAGAAGTTCGCCTTCGGTGTTGAAAGCCGCCACATTGATCCAGTCCGGGCACAGCAGCCGGGTGAAGCCGTGCTCCCGGGAGGTGTGGGGGGATTTCCGGTGCACCAGGACCTGCTGGAACATCCGGGTCTCCCCCCGGAGGATGACTTCCAGGTCGAGCCACGGGCGGGTGGGGTCGAAATCGGCGGAGTGCTGGGCAAGGAGGCGCATGCCCCTAGTCTAATCTTCAATCGGGGATCGGTTGGTGCTATGGTTCGGCCATGGCCTATCCTCGCGCATCGTTCCTGGCCCTGACGGTGCTGTTCCTTTCAGGATGCAGCTCCGAGGACCCCCGGCTGCCCCAGAAGCTCTATGACGAAGCCATCCGCCTCAACCAGGCGGGGCGGAACCAGGAAGCCCAGAGCCTCATGAAGCAGCTGTCTTCCCAGTTCCCCGAGTCCCAGCCCGGTCAACAAGCCACCAAGGACCTGTTCACCCTCGAGGCCCTGCTCAAGCAGGACCTCCGGGAACGCCAGCGGCTGCTCCACGGCACCATGAAGCGGGTCGCCGACGCCCTCACCCGCTACAAGGGCAACCACGGGGAATACCCCCGCTACCTGTCCACCCTGGTCCCCGAGTACCTGGACCAGGCCCCCGAGACGCCCTGGAAGCACCCCTTCTTCTACCGCCCCTACGTCACCAAGCCCATCACCNNGGCCGCACCTCCCAGGTCTTCGGGACCAAGCTGGACGGCTACATCCTGGTGTGCCTGGGCGTGGACATGCAGCCCGGCGGCGACGAGCAGGCCGAGGACACCATGATCGTGAACGGCGAATGGGTGAAGGCCGCCGCGCCGCCGCCGATCCCCCTACCCCAGCCGGTGCGCTGAGCGGTTTCCCCCGTACGAACCAAGGGCCCGTGGAGTCGCCTCCACGGGCCCTTGGTGC
>DBME01000408.1 GCA_002298155.1 Holophagaceae bacterium UBA706
CGTCTCTTCGAGCCGGCCGCCACCCTCCGGCCCACGGATCCCGCCAACCCCGGCCCCATCACCCCTGGGCTGTTCAAGCTGGCCATCCAGGGGGCCCTGCCCCGCCTGGGCACCAAGATCGGCCCCGAACTGGACGGCAGCACCCGGGAGACCCTGGATGTCGTCATCCAGAGCGTGGACCTGCTCCTGCTCCGCCTGGCGGAGATCTTCTCCCGCCAGGAGGACCAGCAGGTGATCTTCACGCCCACCTCGGCGGAGGCCTTCGGGATCCTCGTGAGCGAGCGCCTCAAGCCCTTCTCCGCCTACAACTCCTACACCGGTGCCGCCCTGAAGGTGGCCACGGAGATTTCCCGCCTGGTGCGCAACTACTACATCCTCAGCCACAGGACCGGCTTCGCGGAAGCGGCCACCACGCCCGCGAAGCTCGCGGACAAGATCATGCCCATGTAATACGTAATTACGTAACTACCTTTTAAATAAAAGGCCCAGTTCCACCCACAAAGGCTCCCCCGTACGCCAGCCGCCCCGTTAATAATGGGCAATGCCCCCCCGTCTGGCCCTTCGTCGAACCCTCTCCTCCCTGGACTACTTCGCCTTCGGCTTCGGCTCGATGGTCGGGGTGGCCTGGGTCGTCCTCATCGACGACTGGCTGGGCCGCGGCGGCCCCGCGGGAGGCGTGCTGGCCTTCCTCCTCGGCGGGATCGTCCTGCTGCCCGTGGCCCTGACCTATGGCCGCATGGTCCGCAGCGTCCAGGACGCCGGCGCCGAGGTCGCCTACACGGAAGGGCGTTTCCCCGCCCCCCTCAGCTTCGCCGCGGGCTGGACCATGGTGCTGGCGTACGGCATCGTCTGCCCCTGGGAGGCCGTGGCCATCGGCAACCTCGCGGCCCGCGCCCTGCCCTGGTTCAACCACCTGCCCCTCTACCACGTGGGCGACAAGGCCATCACCCTGCCGCGCCTTGCCGCGGGCCTCGGCCTGGTGGGCTTCGTGGCTTTCCTCAACTTCCGCGGCATGCACCTCAGCTCCCGGCTGCAGAAGATCACGACCTTCGGCCTGCTGGCCATCTTCGCGGTGTTCACCACCTTGGGCCTGATCAAGGGGCAGAGGGCGCACCTGGAGCCCCTCTTCGCGCACCCGGGCCGCAAAGGGGCCGTGTTCTCCGTCCTCATGATGCTGCAGGTGATGCCCTACTTCATGACCGGCTTCGAGACCATCGTGAAGACCTCCGAGGAAGCCCGGGACGGCTACGACCCGCGCAGCTTCGGCCGGACCATGGTGTCGGCCCTGGGCGCCGGCAGCCTTTTCTACATGCTCGTGATCTTCGTGGTGGCCTACCTCCTCCCCTGGCGGGACCTGGTGGCCGGCAAGCTCGGCACGGAACAGGCCTTCGCGAAGGCCTTCGGGTCCATCCTGCTGGCCCGCGTCATCCTCTTCGCCGCCCTGCTCTCCCTGCTCAAGGTCTACAACGCGATGTTCGTGGCCGCCACCCGGCTCATCTACGCCCTGGGCCGCCGGAACCTCGTGGGCGGCGGGCTGGGCCGCGTCCACCCGCGGTTCGGCACGCCCCACGCCGCCGTGCTGGTCGTGGCCGGCCTCACGGCCCTGGCCACGCTCTTCGGGGACGCCGCGCTGATCCCCATCGTGGACGTGGGGGCCCTGGCCGTGACCCTGGGGTGGCTCTCCACCTCCATCGCCGCCATCCTGCGCCTGCGCGGGGAGGAGCCGGATCCGGCGGGCCTCGCCGTGGCAGGGCTTTCGGCGGCGGTCAGCCTCGGCCTCATCCTCATGAAGGTGGTGCCCGCCATCCCCGGCAGCTTCACCCGCACGGAATGGTCGGCCTTCGCGGCCTGGATGCTCCTGGGCGCCCTGCTCTGGACCGGGTGGCGGCGCGCAAAGGAAACTGCGTAGCTACGTAGTTACTTAAGGAGCCAGCTGATGCGTCTGGGCCGCCTCGATGAGCGCCTTGATGCGGATGGCGTCCTTCTTCTTGTGGCCGTGGCTCGTGAGGGGGTCCGTGCCGCCGGTGGACTCGATGATGATGTCGGACCAGAGCAGGCCGGTGTCAATGCGCACGCTGGCCACCCGCAGGAGATGGATGCTCATCTCGTTGAGGGAGAACCAGGAACGCTTCCGGCGGGTCACGGCGGTTTCCGTGACCTCGATTCGCGTGGGGAACAGGCGGTTCCCCTTGGTCCAGCGGCTGGCGATGAAGGTCTCGGTAGACATGGGCCCAGTTTAGGCCCGATGCTCCCGCGGGACCAGCGGTTATGGCTTCGTGGGCGCAGGGGCGGCGGGAACCGGAGGCGGCGGCACCGGCGGCAGGGTCTCCTTCGTGAAGAACGGCAGGCGCTCCTCGCGGTTGGCGAGATGCCATGCCACGGAGGCCAGCACGGCGGCGGTGCGCTTGGGATCCTCGGGGGGAACGCGCTCCAGGGTGTCCAGGGTGGTGTGCCAGGTGTACTCGAAGTACTCCAGGCCGTCCTGCACCACGCCGATGGCCGGCAGGCCCGCGGCGCTGAAGGAGGCCTGGTCCGAGGACGGCCCCAGGCGGGTGCGGCTGGGGCGGTTGGCATTGGTGCCGGCTCCCCGCACCGCGAGGTCCTGGAAAGGGGCCACCAGCTCGCGCAGCACCTGGCCGCCTGCGGCCGGGCCGAACAGCGAGAGGCCCCGGATCTGCCCGGCGCCGGCATCGCAGTTGAAGTAGGCCACCAGTTCGCCGAAGGCGGGCAGGGGGGCCTCGGCGCTGCCGTAGTGGGCGTCGACGTAGGCGGCGGAACCCAGCAGGCCGTGCTCCTCGGCGTCCCAGAGGGCGATGCGGATGGTGCGCCGGGGCCGTCCCAGCTTCTGGATGATGCGGCCCACCTCCATCATCACGGCGGCGTTGACGCCGTTATCCGTGGCGCCGGTGGCCGTGTGCCAGGCATCCAGGTGCGCGCCGAGCATGACCACCTCGGCGGCCTTGTCCGTGCCGGGGATCTCGGCCACTACGTTGTAGCCCAGCGTATTGGCGGGATAGAAGGTGTTGGCCACTTCCAGCGCGAGGCGCACCTCGCGCCCGCCCTGGAGCACGCGGCAGATGCGCCCGTAATCCTCATGGCGCATCGCGAGGGTGGGCACCACCCGGGCGGGGTCGTAGGTGCGGTTGCTGAAGGCGCGGATCTGGCCATTGCGCAGGGCGCTGTCGTTGATCCGGGCCAGGGCCTTGTGGGCCACGAGGAAGGCGTCGACCTGCTCGTTGACGACGCGGGCTTCCAGGGCTCCGGGGCGGCGCTGCGGCGGGGTGCGCCCCGGGCCGCCGGCATTGGCGGGATCGAAGCGCCGCGCCAGGCTCTCGTCGGTGAGGCGGGGCGTCGAGGGGTTGGCATTGAGCGCCGGCACATCCTTGAGGACCCCCGCCAGGACCACCTTGCCCGTCACCTTGCCGGCGGCGGCGGCGAAGAGGGCGGTCAGTTCCTCCTGGGTGGGCTCGTCCGGGATCGCCAGATGGAAGGCCTCACCCCGGGCCACGCCCTGGGTGGAGGGGGTCCAGGCCAGCACTTCCACGGCCAGATGCCCCTGCCATGGCGCCTCCACGTGGGCGGCGAGGCGCTGGTTGGCCCAGCCCGGGTGGCCCCAGTTCCAGGATTCCAGGCGCGCGTTGGCCAGGCCCCAGGCCTTGAGGCGGTCCCGCGCCCATTCCGCGGCCGCCTTGTAGGAGGGAGACCCCGTCAGGCGCGGGCTGAAGACATCCGTCAGGGGCTCCAGGGTGGCCATGAGCTCGGAGCGTTGGAGGGCCTCCTCCCGGATCCGGCTGTTCATGGCCGTATCGATCGGCTCCTGGGCCGCCGCGGAGACCACGGCCAGGGCCAGGAACGGGAGGAGGGATCGCTTGGAGGTGAGCATCACAATATGATGCTCGCTTTTGGCCCGCGGCCAACCCTTTTCGCGTCAGCGGGCTCCGGCGGCCTCGCCCTGGGGGTGGCGGCGTTCCTTCCAGGTGCGCAGTCCGTGCACGCCCTCGAAGCACTTCCGCAGGGCGGGGAGATCCTCCTCCAGGCTCCCGGTGGGATGGAAGGCGGGCTGGAAACGCACCCGGTGTTCCCGGAAGTCGAAGCTCACGGGCACGACGGGAATGCCGGCCTTGGTGGCGATGAGGTAGAACCCCGTCTTCCACTGGCCGCCGCTGCGCCGGGTGCCTTCCGGCGACAGGGCGATGGCCATGGCCGGGGCGGCGTTGATGGCCTTGACGCACCCTCCCACCACGCCGTTGCTCGATCTGCGGTCCACGGGGATGCCTCCCAGCCAGGCCAGGAACTTCCGGAAGGGGGCCTTGAAGATCGTGTGCTTGCCCAGCCAGGAGACCCGCAGTTCCAGGGCGAAGACGATGGCGATGCCCAGGAGGAAGTCCCAGTTGGAGGTGTGGGGCGCGACGATGATGACGAACTTGGGTTCCGGGGGGAATTCGCCCTCGACCTTCCAGCCCGCCAGGGACAGGTAGCCGCGCCCGAGCCACCTCCAGAACCACCCCCGGGCATGACGGAGTGCGGCAGGGGGCATAAGTCGTTCCGGCTGGGTTTCCATCCGTTGTCCTCGCGGTGGCGGCGTGAAGGGGGGTCAGGTTGGCACGTGGGTACACGAAATGATATGCCACCTGCCCGCTTCCGCTCACCGCGAAGATTTCCATGCCCTCAGGAACGAAGCGCCTCCAGGAGCCGCGCGAGGGGGAGGCTGGCGATGGCCGTGGCCTTGTCGCTCATGGCGAAGGGAAGGATCAGCTCCTCCCCGTGCACCATGGAGCCGCAGCTGTAGACGACGTTGGGCACATAGCCCTCCCGTTCGGGGCCCTCCGGCGCCAGGATGGGCTCCCTGAGGCGCCCGATGACCCGGGTCGGGTCCTCCAGGTCCAGGAGCACGGCGCTGATGCAGTACCGGCGCATGGGCCCCACCCCGTGGGTGATGACGAGCCATCCGGCCTCCGTCTCGATGGGCGAGCCGCAGTTGCCGACCTTCACCGATTCCCAGGCCTCCGCCGGCCGGAGCAGCAGGTGCGGGTCGTTCCAGTGATGGGGATAGTCCGAGAACATGATGAAGAGGTTCTCGTCGTCCTGCCTCGACAGCATCGCGTAGCGGCCCTGCACGCGCCGGGGGAAGAGGGCCATCCCCTTGTTCTGGACCGCTCCGCCGTTGAGCGTGACCATCCGGAAATGGAGGAAGTCCGTGGTCTCGATGAGCTGGGGAAGGATGGCCCGTCCGTTGTAGGCCGTGTAGGTGGCGTAGTACATCACGGACCCGTCGTCCTCGGTGAACCGCACGAAGCGCGCGTCCTCGATCCCGTTGCTCTCGTTGGGGGAGACGGGGAAGATGATGCGTTCGCTCAGGGCCAGGGCTTCGGGGAAGAGGATCTCGTAGTTGGAATCCGCCAGCCACTGGACGCATTCCAGGGTCCGCCGGATGTCCGGCGTCAGGGGCCGGAAGGAGCGCCGGGTCCGGACCAGGCTCTCGGCGAGTTCGGTGCGGGTGAACGTCTCCCCCACCCCCCCCATCACGCCCGAGGACCAGTCGTTGTCGAACCCCATCTCGTGGAGCTTCACGATGAAGCTGCGCTTCTGGTAGCTGGGGTTGGGGACGATATCCGGGGCGGTCACGAACGGGGAGATGGGCTCCAGGATGATCCGGCCATCCGGTTCGATCCGCCCGTCCCTGAATTCGATGGAGGAGATGTGCCCCTCCCCCGTGGCCCGAAGGCTCATGATGAACCGCAACCCGCCTTCCGGCACCCCCCCCTGGTCGGGATGCGGCACGATGGAAGGATTGAACAGGGCGGCGGCTTCCAGGGCGTACTCCCCGGAGAAAAGGGCCCCGATGAGCAGCTCGCGCTCCCGGGTAAGGGGCCGGTGGGTGAAGAGGTGGGGCCTGATCTTCTCGAAGCAGTTTCCGAGCAGGGCATCCAGGTCGCGGTGCCGGCCCTGGAAATCCATGCGTACGCCTTTCATCTCGGCCTGGACCTCGTCCTCCTCCAGGGCCAGGGCACGGCCGAGGATCGCGGTGATGCGCCGCGCGTCCCCCGGAATGAAGGGGCGCAGGATGACCCGGTGGCTTTCGGGCAGGAGCGTGATTTCGTGCCGATGGACTGGGAGGAAGGTCATGGTTTCGCCGCCGGAGGATGGGCGATCAGATGCTCGCCGTAGTTCATTTCAGCCAGCGCGATGTGGAAGGCCAGGGAGGATTCCGCGCCCTGGTTCTCGTTGACCCGGTCGCTGTGGAGACCGTCGCTGCAGCCTCCCGTGCTGAAGTCGTAGAGGGCCAGGCCAAGGTCGTTGCGCCCGAAGAACCATTCGAAGGCGCGCCGCGCCTCCCGCTTCCAGGCCGGATCCTGGGTCACCTGGAAGGCCTCGAGACAGGCGGCGACCATGGACAGGGCCTCCACCGGCTGCTGGTCGAAGTCGGCCCGGGCCCCGTCCTTCACATAGAAGCCGTTGCTCCCGATCGGGCGGAAATGCCCGGCCTGCGTCGTCTGGATGGAGGTGAGCCACCGCAGGGACTTCAGGCCCGCCTCCAGCGCGCANNCATGGGGCATCCAGCAGCCGCTGAGGATCAGGGCCTGGCTGAGCCTCGCGTTGTCGTAGGTGGCGCTGGTCTCGAACCAGGGCCAATCGTCCGTCGCGCAGCGGGTCCAAAGGTCCAGGAGCTTTTCGGTCAGCACTTCCCGCGCCGCCAGCGCCCCGCCGTGGGAGGGGCACCGCTGGAGGAATTCGTGGATGCCCAGCAGCGCGAAAGACCAGGATCGGGGGGAGGTGAACCCATGCACCGCCGGCAAACTGAGCTCGAAGAGCTGGGCGCACAGCTTGCGCCGCCCCTCGTCACGGGACCGCGAAGTTCCCATGCCGGTGGCCCACAGGGCCCGCCCATGGCTTTCCTCGCTGCCGGCCTCCTCAAGCCAGGCCCTGCCATGGCTCATGAAGTTCCGGAAACGGCCCGCGGGTCCGTTCCAGGCCGCCGCCAGGAAGGCCAGGTAGGTGGTGGCCAGGTGGTCGAGGATCGGACCCGGCGGCGTGCTGCCCAATTCGTTCAGCAGGTTGCAGAGGATGAAGGCCCGGGCGTTGTCGTCCGTGCAGTACCCTTCGTGGAAGTTGGGCACATTGAAGATGGCGTGCTGGAAGATCCCCGTGCCGTCGGTCATGCGGATGATGTGGTCCAGGCGGAGGGGTGGCAGGTCATAGGGCCGGCTTCCCAGGGTCCACTCCGCGAAGGCGGCCCGGGGCGCGGATCGGCGGTCCTTGCGGGCGCGCTGGAAGGAATCCAGGTAGTGATGGGCCGTCACCGGCCAGATCATCTCCCGCCCGGCCTGGTAGGCGTCCCGGCGGGTCTTCGCCAGGAGCTCCGGGTCGTCCAGGTAGCGGCAGACCCCCGCCGCGATGGCCTTGGGATCCCGGAAGGGGACCAAGGTACCGCGACCGTCCCCCAGCAGTTCCACCGCGTGCCAGTAGGGCGTGGACACCACCGCCTTGCCCGCGCCGAAGACGTAGGCGAGGGTACCCGACGTGATCTGCGCCTCGTTCAGGTAGGGCGTCAGGTAGATGTCGGCGGCGCCGATGAACTCCTTCAGGTCGTCCAGGGAGACGAAGCGGTTGTAGAAGATCACGTGGTCCTTGACCCCGCGGTTCTCCGCCAGACGCTCGAGGCTCAGGCGGTAGCGTTCCCCCTCCCGGGCCACCAAATGGGGATGCGTGGCGCCCAGCACCAGGTAGACCACGTTCGGATGATCCCGGACGATGTCCGGCAGCGCCTCGATGGCGTATTCGATCCCCTTGCCGGGGCCCAGGAGGCCGAAGGTGAGCAGCACGCTTCGCCCTTCCACGCCGAACTGGGCCTTGTAGTAGGCCGAATCCACGAAAGGGACGTCCGGAATGCCGTGGGGGATGATGTCCACCTGGGCGTCGTCCACGCCGTAGGTTTCCCGCAGGATCTCCGCGCCCTTCCTCGCCATCACCACCAGGCGGTCGCTGCGCCGGATGATTTCCGTCATCACCTCCCGCTGCACGGGGCTGGGGTCCCGCAGCACCGTGTGGAGCGTGGTGACCACGGGCATGCGGACTTCCTTGAGCAGGGCCAGGAGGTGGCTTCCGGCCTGCCCTCCGTAGATCCCGAACTCATGCTGGACACAGAGCACATCGGCGTTGTTGAAATTGAGGAAATCCGCGGCCCTGCGATAGGAATCCAGGTCCTTTTCCAGCAGTTCGAACCGCACCCGGGGCGGGTATTCGTAGCCCTCCTCCCGGTCGTTCACCGCCCCGGAGAAGCACAGGGATGCGGGCGCCGCGGCACTCACCGCCTCGCAGAGATCGTGGGTGAACGTCGCGATGCCGCACAACCGGGGCTCGAAGCCGCCCAGGAAGGCGATGCGACCTGGGGTGCCGTTCTCTCTCATGGTGTTCCTCTCGGTCCGGGTGCCGGAACTCGAACACGCGCGGCCAGCAGACCCGGTATCCCATCCTGCTCCCGGATCCGATGGAAACCTAACGAAATCACACCTGGAACGCATGTGTAAAAAACCGGCAGCCGAGCAAGCAATAGCTGCCCGTCCGCCCGGAACACCCCCGCCGCCCAGGGCGCGGAGTCAACCGTGAACCCATACTGGGGGTAAACAAGGCGTAATCCGCGCCGAAGGAATTCCAGATGAATCCTTCCACCCCTCCCTTCTCCCCTCCCGCCGGTACCTTGCCGCCAGCCTACGGGCCCCTGAAACGCGTGGAGCATTACACGCTTTTCATGCTCAACCGCCTCGCGGCCGGTGGCAGCCCTGGCCTGACCGACGGCGACATCGACTACGCCATCGACGTGGCTGAGCGATTGGTCAAGAAGCTCATCGAGCGGGGGCATATCGCGCCCCACGACTAGAGGGTGTCTGCAAAAAGGAAGGCCCCGCGATGCTGGTGGAGGGCGACGAGGTCCTCCTGAACCACATCTCCCTGATCCCCGTGAACCCGGCGAAGTGCCCCCGGGTGGACAGCAAGGGCGTCGCCGCCTTCGTGGCCTGGCTCACCGCCCGGGACAAGGGCCAGAAGCTCATCTCCACCTTCGGCAGAGAGCGCTTTGGGCAGGCGCTGTTCGTTCCGGAATCCCGGAATTGGACGGCGGTCAAGTAAACGACAGCGGAGTCTCAATCTCAAATTCGTAGCAACCTGTCAACCCCTCAGCCGGGGTCTGTGATGAGTCGCACAAGGCGACCTATGGGTCTTGTATTCCTGGGACTTTGCTGGTGAAGTTGAGAATCAGTCGCAGTTGATTCGACGCGACACCAACCTTTCCTGTCCTGGAGATGCGCCATGAAGCGCCTCGGCATCGCCCTGTCCTCATTCGTAGTTTGTTCGTCCCTTTGGTCCCAGGCGGCCCCCACGGAGCCCACCCCCAACCCCTGCCGCCCCCTGTTCAGCACCTCGGCCGGGCTCACCGAGCCCGGCATGGTCGAGCTGGAGCTGGGCGCCCAGAAAATCTCCAACCGGGACGGCTCCGAGGACCGCTTCATGCCGACCCAGCTGAACTTCGGCATCAACTCCTGGTTCGATCTCCGCCTCGGCGGGAGTGGACCGGCCATGCGCAAGGACTCCCAAGGCGAGCAGAAGGCCGGTGGCAGCGACCCGGTGTTCGGCGGCCAGGCCCTGCTCCTGGGACAGGCCCGGGCCGGCGTGGACCTGGGCTTCGCCTACTGGCACAAACTGCCCGTGGCCAGCGTCGCCAAGGGGATCGGCACGGGCAGGCACGACGACACCCTGGTCCTCACCGTCTCGCGCACCCAGGGCCGGTGGGCGCTGGACCTGAACGCCGGAGCCAACTGGATCGGCCGCAAGGGCGGCGAGGGCCGTGTTCGTCAGGCCGCCATCTCCCTGGCCGTCACTTATGCCTTCTCCCCAGGCTGGAACGCCACCGTGGACACCTACGCCCTGGCGGCGACCGAACTGGGGCCGCAGGCCTTCAGCAGCGTGGTGGCGGTGAGGCGCGATGTGACGCCCAGCCTGTGCGTGGACTGCGGCGTCGAGATCGGCCACTCCGACGGGGCGCCCCGCCTGTCGTTGAACGCCGGGCTGGTGTGGCGCATGGGCCGGCTCTGGAAATGAACCACCGCGTGGAGGAGAAGAAGATGGAACGTCTGAGTTCGTACAGGGTCGGCCAGGCCGGCCGGGTTTCGCAGGTGGAAGGCGAGGAGTCCGTCCTGAGGCGGCTGCTCGAAATGGGCTTCGTGCGGGGCGAGGAGGTGCGGGTGCACAAGCTCGCCCCCCTGGGCGACCCCATGGAGCTGGTGATCAAGGGCTACCACCTCTCCCTGCGGCGGGACGAGTGCGCCTGCATCCTCATGGACAAGGAGTAGCCGCATGGCCATCGCAGCCCTCGCGGGCAATCCCAACTGCGGGAAGACCTCCCTCTTCAACGCCCTCACCGGGGCCCGGCACCACGTGGGCAACTGGCCCGGGGTCACGGTCGAGAAGCGCAGCGGCACCTTCGACCACGAGGGCCTGGCCTTCGAGGCGGTGGACCTGCCCGGAACCTACTCCCTCTCCGCACGCAGCGAGGACGAGCGCATCGC
>DBME01000018.1 GCA_002298155.1 Holophagaceae bacterium UBA706
TCTGGACGCCGATGAAGCGCTGCCAGGCCTTGGTGCCCGAGCTGTAGGCCGAGACCGGGATATCGGCGGCGGTGTGCACCGCCTGGCCCTCGCCATTGAGCTGGCCCCGGACGAAGAACCCGTCGCGGTCGATGGCGCGCAGTTCGGGGATGGTGGCATAACCCTTGGCCCCGAGGATGCCGCCGGCGCCCTTGAAGGGGCTGGGCAGGAGGCTGTCGATCACCGGGGTCGGCTTGGAGAGCCAGGATTCGTAGCGGTCGCTGTTGGCGCCGAAGCCCACCAGGACCTTGTGGTCGATGTCCATGGTGGCGGGGTAGCCGTCGCCCAGGATCCGATAGCTCGGGAAGCCCGCGAGGTCATAGGTCCCCACCGCGTTCTGGCGGGCCGGAACGGTGGAGGGATCCAGGGCGGCGTTGTCGGGGGGCAGGTTCCTCAGCGCGGCGGCGCCGCCGTCCAGGGAGAGGGCGCCGATGAGGCTGAAGCCGGAACACTCGTGGTCGGCCAGCACCAGGACCGTGGTATCCCCGAGGCGGTCGGCCCATTTCCGGGCGACGCCCACGGCGCGGTCGAATTCCAGGGTCTCCCCGATGGCGCGGTCGGCGTCCATGAGGTGGGACTGCTTGTCGATGTGCGCGCCCTCGATCATCAGCACGAAGCCTTCCCTCCGCCGGGAGAGGACCCGGAACGCGGCGTCGGCCATCTCGTCGAGCATGGGCTGGTCGGGGGCCAGGTAGTCGTCCACCGCGAAGCTGGAGGCCCCGTCGGGCAGCAGGCCGCGGCGCTTGGCGATCTTGTCCAGGGCGACGTTCATGTTCCCGTAGCCGAACAGGCCCAGCAGCTTGTCCGGGGCGTGGCCGCCCACCAGCGCCTGCAGCTCCGTGTTCGTGGCGGCGTAGGCGAAACCGGCGCCCTTGAAGTCCGCGACCAGGTCGCGGTTTGCGGAGCCCTGTCCCGCCGGTGTTCCGGGCAGGTTCCACCCGGCGATGAGGTCCGCCGGCAGCCCCGCGTAGCCCGTGGCGGCGGTGCGGCTGGAGTAGAGGGTGGTGGAGGGGAGGAACCAGCGCCGCCCCCCGCCCATGAGGACGCTCAGGCCCGTGCCGTAGGCGCGGGTGCCGGAGGCGTCGCTCTCGTCGAGGTACTGGTCGACCACCCCGGTGCCGTTGTTGCGGTTGGCGGTGTGCACGGCATTGGCCGCGGGGGTGGCGTCCTCCACGTCCGCGGTGCTGACGAGGCCCAGGGCGGTGCCCTTCACGCGATGCAAGTACTCCGCGAGGTATTCCACCCGCGGCGCGTAGAAGGGGTTGGTAACATGGGCGGGATAGACGCCTTCCTGGCTGTTGAAGAAGTGGTTGCCGGTGGTGTAGCAGGCCATTCCCGGGGCGGAGTCCGTGATGATGCTGTTGAGCGAATGGGTGCTCACCAGCCCCGTGCCCGGGAACTGGTCCATCTCCAGGCGTCCGTTGGGATTGCCCGCCGACACGCCGTAGCGGACGATGCGGGCAGCGGTGCGGTGGGCGATGCCCATGCCGTCGCCCAGCATGATCACGATGTTCCTGGTGAGGCGATGACCTCGTCCCCGGTCGAAGGGATCGACGACCTGCACCCTCGACGTGACGGTGGACGTGCCGTTGCCGTCCGTGAGTTCCGCGGCGAGGGTGTGCCATCCCGGACTCGCCAGGGAGGTGCCGCGCAGGTTGAAGCCCGCCCACCCGGCGGCCGAGATGCCGTCGGTGGTGATGGTGCCCTGGGCCCCGGAGGTGAACTTGACCAGGTGGCCGTCCACCCAGAGCCGTGCCGTGAAGGGCCCGGTTCCCTGGCCTTCCACGCGGATGTCGAAGCGCTGCTGCGACAGGAAGCGGGCCCCATCGGGCGGCATGAGGGCGAGGTTGGCGGGGGCCGCGGACGCGAGGGTCGCGGCGGACGCAAGGAGGCTGGCCAGCAGGGCCGAAGCCCCGCGGGTCATGGTTGTGCAGGTCATGGAGGTTCCTCCGGATGGGGGAGAGTCGTTACCGCTTCGGCACCGCGCCGAGCAGATCCTGGGGCTGGTCGAGAAGGAGGCGGATGTGGGTCACGCGGCCGTCGTCCTCCTCGTGGTAGCCCACGTCCAGGAGGCCCGTGACCTCCAGGGCGCGCGGCGACCAGGGGATGTCCCGGCCCGCCGAGGAGCGGACCCGGACGAACACGGCCTCGGGAGGCAGGTCGGCGGTGCCGCCGCCCTCCTCGTCACAGGAGACGGGCCGCGGCGTCAGGTAGAACCCGCCCTTGGGGGCGGCCTCCATCTTGGCCATGAACCCCACGAGCTTCACGCGCTGGCCGATCAGCGCCAGCAGGCTAGCCGATGGCTTCAGCCCCGAACCGGAGACCTCGAAGAACGCCTTGAAGTCGAGGTCCTGGACCTTGGGCTGGCGGGATGCCGCGGGCCTGCGGCTGTCCTTGCCCCATGCGGCGACGCCCGCCGACAGTATGATGGCGAGCACCAGGGGCGTCCGCCACGGGCGTGCGGGACGGCCTGCGAAGCGGTCCTCCTGCATGGACACGCGGATGTCGGGTCGGGATTTCGCGTCGGTCATGATTGCCTCTGAGCGAGATTAGTAGGCAACCGCCGAGCGCTGTCAACGCAGGCCCCGACTGGCGTTCCATGGGTTAAAACCGCTGCGGGCGACCGTAACTGAACTCTCCGCAGCGGGTTCTCTGCGGGCTGTTCAGCGTCCCTCCACGCTTGGTAATGACAACTTCACGGAGAGTTTCCCGGCCCGTCACCGGTCCTGCGCGTGGCACGCGCACCCCGTAAGGCGTGGGTTCCCGGGCATGGCTGCGCCGGGGCGGGACCCGCTCCCGGCGCTGGCCCAGTCCTACTTCGCGGCGCGCTTGCCCATGCGGGAGTCCAGGTACCAGATGCCCCCGCCCTGGTCGCCCACGGCGCGCAGGTGATCGACGATCTGGCCGACGTTGGATTCCTCCTCCACCTGTTCCGTCACGTACCACTGCAGCGTGATCTCGCTCGCGTAGTCCTTCTCGGTGCGCGCCAGCGCGAACAGCGCGTTGATCTTCTCCGTGATGCCCTTCTCATGGGCCAGGATCATCTCGAACACCTGGATCACCCCGCCGAATTCGGTGGGCGGCGCCGCGATGGGCTTCAGGTCCAGCTTGCCGCTGCGGTCCAGCAGGAAGTCGATGAGCTTCATGGCGTGGGCGGTCTCCTCCCCGGCCTGGATCCGGAGCCAATGGGCGAAGCCCTTGAAGCTCATGCCGTCGCAGTGGGCGCTCATGGCCAGGTAGAGCTGGGCGGAATACTGCTCCAGGTTGATCTGGGTGTTGAGGGCGTCCTGCATTTTCTTGTTGATCATGGGCTGCCTCCGGAGTCTTGCCATCATACTCGTCCGCGAAGGCTTGCGCCTTCGCCACAAAAGAGACCTTGACATCGTTCGTCCGCTTAATGAGAATAAGACTCGTTCTCAAATTCGCGACGACGGGCCACGGGTCAGGATCCCGCCGCCGTCGGCATGGGGTCTGCCCCGGGAGGAAGTATGCCTGCACATCGAAATCCGTGGATCCTCCGGGCCGGAGCCGCCGCGGCCCTGGCGTTCCTGGTGGCCTGCGGGGGTTCGCCGCGCGAGGGAGGCACGCCGGCCACCCTGTCCCCTGCGGCGGCCCTGGGCGACCGGATCTTCCAGGACGCCACCCTCTCGGCGTCGGGGATGCAGTCGTGCGCCACCTGCCATTCGCCGGACAATGCCCACGCCCCCGCCAACGCCCTGCCGGCCCAGCTGGGCGGCCCCGCCATGAACATCCAGGGCACGCGCCAGTCCCCTTCCATCCGGTACCTGGCCACGAACACGCCCTTCCATTTCGAGAAGGACGGCACGCCCAGCGGGGGCTTTTTCTGGGACGGCCGGGCCCGGTCCCTGGCGGACCAGGCCGGGGGGCCCTTCCTCAACCCGGCGGAGATGGCCATGCCCAGCAAGGCGGCGGTGGCCGCGCGGCTCGCCGCCGCGCCCTACGCGGCGGACTTCCGCAAGGTCTACGGCGAGGCGATTTTCACAAACCCCGACCAGGCCTACCTCTGCATGACCCTGGCCCTGCAGGCCTACCAGCAGGAGGACGCCGGATTCCACGCCTTCACCAGCAAATACGACGCCTTCCTCCGGGGCAGGGCCCGGCTTTCCGCCCAGGAGGCCCGCGGCCTGGCCCTCTTCAACGATCCCCTCAAGGGCAACTGCGCGGCCTGCCATCCCTCGGCCCGCGGCGCCGACGGGGCCATGCCGCTGTTCACGGACTTCACCTACGACGTGCTGGGCGTGCCACGCAACCCCGCCATCCAGGCCAACGCGGACCCCGCCCATTTCGACCTGGGGCTGGCGGCGCGCCCCGCCGGGGACCTGGCGGACCGGGCGGACCTCTACGGCGCCTTCAAGGTCCCGTCCCTGCGCAACGTCACCCGGCGGAAGGTCTTCTTCCACAACGGCTACTTCACCTCGCTGAGGGATGTCCTCACCTTCTACGTGCAGCGCGACACGGACCCCGCCATGTGGTATCCCCTCAACCCGGACGGTTCGGTGGAGAAGTTCGACGACCTGCCCGCGAAGTACCGCAAGAACGTCAACGTCACCGAGGTCCCCTACAACCGCAAGCCCGGCGAGGCCCCCGCCCTTTCCGACGCGGAGATCGAGGATGTGATGGCGTTCCTCGCCGCCCTGGTAGATGGGTTCGTGCCGAATGGCGACTGACGGCGCCCCTTCACGTTGAAGGTCAGTTCCCATCCACGAAGGGACCCGACATGATCAAGACCATGGACCCGCCACCTCCGCTGGCTAAACCATTGGCGCCCCATCGGATAAGCCGGTTGGCCGCCATGCCGTTTGGCGATTGGCCGCCAAGGAATACGAACTGGAGGGGGGCGCGGGTCCCCAAGTCCATGGACGCGAGGGCGATGCAGGATACCTCGTCCTCCCCAAGAAAGAAGGCTCTCCCAACCGCCGAATCCGGCACCATCCGGCCACCGACGGAGAACCTGCCAAGATCGTCCCCCGTTTCAGGGTCTAGAACTCCACCCCGGTCCGTATAGATTCGATTGGTGATTCCATCGAAGTGCATGAAATCGTAGAAATCCACCATCGCATCTTCTTTCGTGCGGACAAGCGCCAGTCCCTGGACAGTCACATTGAAAAGGGTGAGATTGAACCTCGTAGACTCGCAGTCGTTCGTGAACAGGACCCCGGCATTGGCCCCCCATTGCAGCGAAAACGACTGCACTCCAACTTCCGCTTCTTTCGCCTGAAGGGGCCTCGGCACATCGTCGTCATAGATCACGACGCTCCCTCCGTCGGACCGGTAGATCCCTTCGGCACCCCCGATGGTCACGGCTAGGGTGCGGGGCGCACCAGGTGCGACCTGCATGTCGAGGACCGTCTTGGGCCCATCGAAAGCACTTGACCCCAGATTGATCGTGAGATCTGGGACCAGGTCCGGAAGCAGGAATCGCTTGATGGCCGAAGCACCATCCAGAGCGACATACAGATATTGGCCGTCCCCCGACAAGGCCAGCCGCTGGGGCTCACTGCCGGCAAACACCAGCCGGGAGGTTTTGCCCAGAACGGGGTCGATCACGGCGATGGAATTCCCTCCCCTGCCAGCGGAACTGGGAATCGACGCATACAGGACCTTCCTCGCCGGATCCCATGCGATGTCGTTGGAAGGCAGGGGAATGAACCGGGCCTGGAGATCGGTCACGGTGAAGACCTGACCGCTGGAAAGCCCGCCTGTGCCTGCCGGGTTCTGGACGGTCACCGTGAAGGCCCCAGGAACGGCGAGGTCTGACGCGGGGATGGCGGCCTGGAGATGCGTTGGGGCCAAGTAGGTCGTGGTTCGCGGGCTCCCGTTCAATTGGACAACCGAATCCATCCCGAACCCAGTTCCAAAAAGGTCGAGGGTGCAAGCCGGACTGCCACGAAGCACCGTGGACGGCTGGAGGTTCCCCACGGTTGGAGCGGGAGCGGCCGCGCCGCTTACGAAGGTTCCGGAGTATGTCCACAGAGGGTTCTTTCCCCCTCCGTGAGCCAACCCGTCCTGCCCCCACCGAACGATGCGGGTGGGGTAATACGACCCGCTCCAGTCGCCCCCGGGCAGTGCCCCCACGGGCGCCTGGGTGGTGGTATCAAAGGAGTGGATGACAAAACCCAGACCCGCGGTGCTATTCCCAAGAAAGAACGCGCGTTGGAGCTTCGTGTCGGGAACCATCCTGAAAGCCATGGTGTACGAGTCCAGGCCGGGCCACGAGAACAATCCGACCTGATGTCCCGTCAACGGGTCCAGGATTTCGCCCCCATCACAGAAAAGTCTCTTGGTCCCAGGATCGAAATGGATAGCCCGATTGAATTCATGGAAAACACCGGGCGCCGACCAGACCGGAGTCGGACCTTGGTCCGTAACGGACATCAGCTGGTAGATCCCCGGACATTGCTCGGTCTCGGCTCCATACAAAGTGGTGGCGTCGCTGCTCCACTGAATGGAGGTCATGAGATGGCCGAACGCCGTCTGGTCCATGGAGTTGAAGGGCCGGCGCAACTGATCGTCATAGACAACGACCCCGCCTACGCCCTTGGGACTGCCCACGGAGCGACCGAGATTCACGGCCAAGGTTCGCGGCGCGCCTGGAGCCACCTGCATATCTTCGATGGTATAGGGGCCATTCTCAGGGTCTGCGCCCAGGGCGATGACTTGGTCAAGTGAAAGGTCCGGCAACGTGTACCGCCGGATGGAACTGGAGGCCTGAATGGCCACGTAGAGGAATCGGCCATCATCGGAAAATGCGAGAAGGTCGGCTCCCCCATCGATTGGGACATGGGTCCTGACCTGGTCCGTTCTTGGGTCGAACACGGCAATCCCGCCGCTCTGGCCCGCCGGTAATGCCAGGTAAAGCACCTGCCGCGCGGAATCCCAGGTCAAATCATTGGTCAAGGGGCGGCCTACGGCAAAGGTGACAGCCAGGGATGCCCCCCCCGCACTGGGGGGGTTGGCGACCTTGACTTGCACCTGTCCCACGACCTTCAAGTCATCCGCCGAAATCGCCGCCTGGAGGTGGGCGCCGGATACGTAGGTGGTGGGCCTGGGATTCGCGCCCCACTGCACAACTGCACCGGGGTCGAACCCGGTCCCGTAGATTTCAAGGGTGAAGGCCTTGTCCCCATACGTGCATACGGCAGGGGAGATCTGGACGATCACAGGCGCGGAGGCGGCGGATCCACCACCACCGCCCCCGCAAGCTAGGGCAAGCATCACCTGAAGGACGAGAAGGAAAAGTATCAGCCCGTTTTTCATCGGTCAGTTTCCAGTCACGAAGGGGCCGGATAGGAGGTACACCGGCGTCGGGAAGGCTCCGGCCACGATTCCCCAGTTGTTGCCTCCACCGCCCCAAGCCAAACCATTTGAACCCCATCGCAGGAGCCGTCCAGGAGCAGGGGTCGAAACCCCGGTTTCCGTCCGAGTCTGGACACAGAATTCGGTCAAGGAACCTTCGATGGTGAAATGGGAAAGACTGAAACTCCGAAGGGCGAAGGCATACCCACCGGGGTTGGCGACACTGGATGGGCTGATGAAATACGCCAGCCCATGGCCTGGATCAAGGGCCATGCGAGGATAAATCATGGATTCGAGGTAAAACCCGCCTACTGGAGCACCCTTGCCTGGGTCGATGACCTTCCCGGAATCCAGGTATATCCACCCGCTCCGAACATCGAAATGGGGCTCCGAAGCCCATTTGGCAACGCCGGAAATAATGGAGCGGATGCTGATACCGTTCGCTACCGTCATCAGGGCGATCCCGTGGCCGGTTGTCTCTCCGTCCACCGCGTAGATTTCGTTTCCCCCTGCACCCCACTGGAAGGAATCGAACCTTTCGAAGGTACGGCCGGTGGAACACCTGAGAAGGGTGTCGTCAAATACGTCGATGATTCCGGCGGACCCCTCGTAGAGCTGAGCCCGGTAACTGACGGCGAAGGTCCGGGGGGCTCCCGGAGCGACCTGAATGTCCAGGGCAACCAGCGGTCCAAGGTCGCTGTCCGAACCCAGGAGGATGGTCGCGTCTGGAGCGAGGGAAGGCAGGGCGTATCGCTGGATGGCGCGTCTCCCATCCAGCCCAACATAGAGGAAGCTGCCATCATCGGCGATGGCAAGCCTGTTTGGGTCGTCCCCCGTGCTCACCGATGCGATGATCGCGCCCGTGGCCGGGTCTATGGCGACCACCGAACCAGCATAGTTGGAGGCATTCCCGGGCACGGTCGCGTAAAGCGTCTGCCGCAGGGAGTCCAGCACCAGGTCCCGGGAAAGGATGGGGACGATCTGGGTGGTGTGGGTACCGACCGAGAAGGGACGGGGTGCGGAGGCGGTTCCACCTGTGGTGGGGTCCACCACCGTCACCCATGCCGTGCCCGGTAGGGTCAAATCCCCGGCCGTCAGGTCCATCCTCAAGCGGGTGGGGGATTCCATGGTTGTCGGACGGGGGGAGCCGTTGAGGCGTGCCACCGCGGTCGCGGTGAAACCGCTGCCGTACACCTCCAGGGATCTGGCAGGACTGCCTGCAGGCAGGGACTGGGGACTGGTATAAGCCAGAGCCGGACCTGCCGCTACGGTGAACGTCTTCAGGAAGGGGGCGGAAGCGCACCCAAGGCCATCGATCAGCTGCACCTGCACCGGTATGTCACCGAGATTTGCGGTCTTGACCGGCACCTTGACAAGGAAATGGCCTTTCGTCGGATCAGGGCCAGGTTCGAGCACCAGGTCCTCGGTCCAGGAACCGATGGCAACCCGGATCGTCCGGACATCGCCCTGGGGCGCGCGGTAATCCCCCGAAAGGGTGAGGGCCAGCGCACCCATGCCGTCGTCCTGATGCGCCGACTCCGGGCCAAGCGTGAGGGAAGCAACGACGGGCCGCCTATCTGGGTCACTCCCTCCACAGGCGATGAATATACAGAGCGAAGCACATAGCAGAAAAATCTTCATGAATTCCTCGAAATTGGAATGGGAAATATCAGATTACCAGCATTCACCTGCGATCAACGCGAGGCCTGCCTTTCGGCCCATCCTTTCAGCAATGATCGGAACGAAGGTGGGAAGCGGTTTCAGACGGAGGCCTCGCGCAGCAGCGAAGCCCCCTGGATCTGGCATCACCATGCCACGCCAGGCCCGATATCCTGGAGGCATCCCCACCAACCGGAGTCCCGCCGTGCAGCCCTTCCGCGAGAACCTCAAGCACTTCGCCAAGTCGCTCGTAGCGACCTTCCTGGGCCTCCTCATGGCCCTGGGCCTGGAAAGCTGGAACCGCGAACGGCTTCAGCAACGCGCCGCTAAAGCCGCGCTGGCGTCGGTGATGCGGGAGGCCGAGGCCAACCGGAAAGCGCTCCACGACCTGGCCACCACCAACCAGGACCTGCCGCGGAACCTGAAGCTCACCATCGCCGCCCTGGAGAGCCTCCAGGACGCCCGGACCCGCCGCCAGCCCTGGGTGCTCCCCGAGAATTTCGGAAACCTCTCCATCAAGCACACCGCCGGCAGCCTCAAGAGCTCCGCCTGGGGCATGGCCCTGGCCGACCAGTCCGTGCAGCGCTTTCCCAAGGCCCAGGCCGAGACCCTGGCGAGCATCTACCAGCAGCTGGGCCGTCTCCAGGCCTTCCTCGACCAGCCCGTGGACTACACGCCCGTGAGCGCCCTGGGCGACGTGGCCACGGCCGAGGACCTCAAGGCCCGCCTCGAACGTCTAAGCCCCTCGGAGCTGGAGCGGATCATCTGGAACCTTCGCGAGCTCAAGGTCCGCTTCGAAATGATCCACATGTGGGCCGAAGGGATGATAGACGAGGCCCAGCCCGCCGTCCGCTAGTTCGTCGCCTTGTCCAGGATGTCCTTCTCGTAGACGTCGTCCTCCGCCGGATACCGCAGGCCCTTCAAGCCCACCTGGCGGGCCAGGGACCACAGGAGGCTCTCGCCTCCCGGCAGGGTCGAAGGCTGCAGGCTGTAGAGCGGGTCCCGGAAGGCCTCCTCCGCATCGATCAGCGTCCACCCCTTTTCGCGGAAGAAGGCGATGACATCCCCCAGGAAGAGCGCGTTCACCAGGTTGTGGTGGAGCAGCAGGACGTGCTTTGCCGACCGCCCCAGCACCGCCCGGGAAAGCCCGTCGTAGTACTGGGCCCGGTCCCAGAGGTGGGCGACGTAGGCCTTCCTCCACGGCGCCAGGTCCAGACCCGGCTTGGCCTCCAGGGCCTTCTCCAGGCGCGCGTTGTAGTACCAGTCGCTGGCGTCCACCGACACCTGGCCCTGCAGGTAGCCCTGCCCCGCCAGGAAGACCCGGAACCCGTCGCGCTTCTCGGCGGTATCGCCCTCCTTGAGGTAGGTGAACCGGAATCTCCGGGCGTATCCCGGCAGGGTGCGGATCACCTGGTCGCAGGCCACCACCTCGTCCTCGTACGCCTTCAGGGTGACCTTGTTGATGGAGGGGTGGGTGACGGTGTGGTTCCCGATGCCGTGGCCCGCCTCGCCCCANNCGGACCAGGGCGAGGCGGGCGGGGTTCCCGTCCTGGGAGGCCAGGAAGAGGATGCTGCGGAGCCCGGCCTTATTCAGATGGCCCAGAAGCGCCGCGTTGCGCTGCGCGGGCGACATCAGGACCGTCCAGGGCTGGGGGCCGTCGTCGAAGGTGAGGGCGACGATCTTCTGGCCGAGGCAGCAGGGAAGGAACATCAGGGCGGCTGTCTTCACATGGACATCCTTGGGCAGGGCGCTGGCTTCATCTTCGGACGGCTGGTACGGGGTTGTCCATGGTGCGGGCGGAAGACCCCGGCCTCCGGGCTCGTAGCCGGAAGTTACCAGAAAGTCACGAAGCCCTGTTGCCACCCGGCGGTACGATTACCCTCGAACCCGTTGGGGGGCCCCCTTGGACATCAGCCCGAATCCAGAAGACCAGACCCGCCAGAGGGGGCTTCCCCCCCGCACCTGGCTGGCGATCGCCATCCTGGCGGCGGCGGGCATCCTGCTTGCCGCAACGATGCCGGCGCCGTGTCCGGATGAACCACCAAGCTATGTCTTCCTGAGGTAGGCCCCGGCCTCCAGCGCCTGCTCAGGATTTCCGGGGTGGCGCCTTTTTCGCCGTCTTCTTCCGGCTGGCCCCATTGAGAGCGGCCGCCCTGCGGATCAGGTCCTTGAAGCCTGCGGGGTCAAGGCTCTCCCCCTCGTGGACGTCGATGGCGCGGCGCGTGTTCCCTTCGAGGCTCGCGTTGAAGAGCCCCGCCGGGTCCTCCAGGGACGCGCCCTTGGGGAAGGTGAGCTTCACGGCGTTCTTGTAGGATTCGCCCGTGCAGATGATGCCGTCGTGGGACCACACCGGGGTGCCCATCCACTTCCACTCTTCGATCACGTCGGGATCGGCCTCGTGGATGAGCTTCCGGAGGGCCGCGAGGGTCTCGCCGCGCCAGTCCGCTAGCTCGGCGATGCGCTGGGAGATGAGGTCGGAAGGTGTCTGGCCCGGATTGCCGCCCGCTTTGTCCATGGTTCCATCCTGTTAGCCGGAGGGACGGGTTTGGTACCGCCTGCCGCGGCTTCGGATGCAAGATTACGGCGAATGGCCCTGCGGGGGAATGGCCTGGATGCGCCCAGAATTGCCGCTCGCTTCAACGATGCATGATCCATCGTTTTCTGCGAATTTGGTAGGCGGCTCCGAGCCGAGCCGGGAGGAGGGAGAGCGTCCGTGCCGGAAACAAGGGTCATCCGCAGTTCCGAAGCCACGCGGGCCGAATATGCCGCGCGCATGAACCGGGTGGTCGACCACATCCAGGAAAACCTCGATGAACCCCTCAATCTTGAGCGGCTTGCCGCCATCGCCTGCTTCAGCCCCTTCCACTTCCACCGGCTGTTCCGTGCCTGGATGGGCGAGACGCTCCAGGCGTACGTCATGCGTCTACGCCTGGAACGGGCGGCCCAGGCGCTCGTCTTCAACCCGCGCAAGAGCGTCACGGAGATCGCCCTTGACTGCGGTTTCTCCAGCGCGGGCTCCTTTGCCAGGGCCTTCCGGGTGGGCTTCGGCATCACCGCCAGTGCATGGCGGAATCGCAAGAAGTGCGAAGCGATCCGCAATCCGGGAGAAGCGGAGGTCCCATCGGATGGGGGATGCTCGAATCACCGGGGCCCGGTGGTCCCGAGATCGGAGAACCCCATGAAAATCGATGTCCAGGTGAGGACCCTCCAGCCTCTCACCATCGCCTACCTCCGTCACGTCGGCCCCTACAAGGGCGACTTCGAACTCTTCCGCCGCCTCTTCGGCCAATTGATGGCCTGGGCAGGTCCCCGGGGCCTGCTGGGGTCCGAACCTCGCCTGATGAGCCTCTTCCTGGACAATCCCAACCTCACGCCCGCCGCGAAGCACCGTCTCGAGGTCGCGCTGGCGGTCCCGGAAGGGACGAAGCCCGATGGCCCCATCGGCATCAAGAGCCTTGAAGGGGGCCTCTACGCCACCGCCAAAGTCTGGGTCGCGCCCCAGCGGTACGCCGAACCCTGGGACGCCCTGGTGGGCGATTGGCTGCCGGGGAGCGGCTACCAGCCCGATCATCGCGAAGCCGTGGAGTTCTACCTCAACAACCCGGAGCAGGATCCCGCCGGGCGGTTCCACATCGAAATCGGGATGCCGGTGAAGGCGCTTTAGCGCGAGCCATGGTCGAGGCTTCCCCGGCAGGGACCGGCCTGACCCCCACCTTCAGGCCGCCCCCTCCGGTTCCGGTAGGGTGAAACGGAACGCCGCCCCCTGCCCCACCGCGGATTCGGCCGAGAGCACGCCGCCATGCCGGTCCACGATCCGTTTGACGGTCGCAAGGCCGATCCCTTGCCCCGGGAATTCGTCCCGGTCATGGAACCGCTGGAAGGGCTCGAAGAGATCCGGGGCGGAGCCCGGGTCGAAGCCGGCGCCATTGTCCCGGACGTAGAATCCCTTAAGGTCGCGGCCGAAGGTGATGCGCGCCTCCTTCATGCGGGAGGAGTATTTCAAGGCGTTACCCAGCAGGTTGCGGAGGATGACGGCCACCATTCCGGGGTCGCCCCAGGCCCGCAATCCGGATTCGATCTCCCAGGTCACCCGGTGGGCGGGTTCCGATGCCTGGTATTCCGCCGCCAAGGTCCCGGCGAGGGCCGACAGGTCCACCCACTGTTTCCTGAGGGGCTGTTCCTTGGCGCAGGCCAGTTGCAGCAGGGCATCCACCACGGTGGCCATGGAGCTCCCCACTTCGGTGATCCGGGTCAGGATCTGGCCATCCTCGTGCGCCAGGGTCGAGCCGATCCTGAAGGCGAGGACATCGCTCAGGGATTGCAGGACCTGGAGCGGGTTGCGGAGGTCGTGGGCGACGGTGCGCACGAACGCGTCCAGGTCGCGGTTGGCGCGGGCCAGCAATTCGGTCCGCCCAGCCACTTTGCGTTCCAGATCCAGGTTCAGCTCGCGAAGCGCCTCCGCCGAATCCTCGGCGAGACGGCGCGCATCGACCAGCTCCTTCTCCCAGGCCTCACGCTCCACCGCCTCCATGAAGGTCATCCGGTGATGCGTGGCGCCGGGTCCGCCATGGATCACTGCGGTCAGGAGAACGTGCATGCGGCCGCCGTCCGCCCGCGCCAAGTCCACGAAGATGGGATTGGGGCGTTCCCCGGCTGCCAGCATCGGCGCCAGATGCGTCCGCACCATGATGCGCCCCGCCGGCGTGAGGAGCGCATCGGTCCACATCGCGCCCGCCAGCGTCTCCTCCGTATGCCCCGTCCAGGCCAGCAGGGCGGGGTTGACCCGCAGGACCCGGCCTTCGGGCGTGGCCGCGAGGAAGCCCACCTGGGCATCTTCGAACCAGCCCGTCTCCAAGGGTTTCGCAAAGCTGCGCGGGTCAGTCATGACGTCGCTCCAGGCGGTCCAGGAACAGGTCCATGGCCTGGCCCACCTCGTCCGGCGCGCTCAACTGGGCGAAATGCCCCGAGGTTTCCAGGAAGTGCAGCCTGGCCCCGGGAATGGCTTCCTTGAGATACTCGCTCACGGCGACCGGGACGATGGGATCCTCCCGCGACTGCAGGAGCAGCACCGGGTGCCGGCAAGCGCCGAGGTCGCTCCGCACATCCACCGCGAAGGTGGTCCGGGCGAATTGCCGGAGGATGCTGGGCTCCGCGGCCAGGAATGCCCTTTTCACTTCCTGGGCCAGTTCCGGCCGGCCCGGATTGGCCGCAGCCTGCCTGGCCATCTGATCGGCCCAAGCCTCGCGGTTCAGGTCGAATCCGGTCAGCAGGTCCTCCACGTCCCTCCCCGTGAGGCCGCCCGGGTAATCCTCGTCAACGAGGTAGCGCGGAGAGGCCCCGAGCATGATCAACGAATGGAACCTCTCCGGAGCCCTCAGGGAGGCTTCCAGCCCCACCATCGCGCTGACCGAATGTCCCACGAAGACGACCTCGCGGAGGTCAAAGGCCTCCAGGACGGAAAGGACATCCTGGATATAGCCCTCCAGGGTGGTGTACCGGTCCCGCCGGTACGCCGCCGTGTCCGAGGCGCCAGAACCCACGTGGTCCATGAGCACGACGCGGTGCCGGTCAGCGTACCGCGGGGCAAGGTGCCGCCAGAGGGTCTGGTCCATTCCGAACCCATGACAGAACACCATGGGCCTGCCGGCCTCCCCCAGGAACATGAGGTGGTGGAGCGCGATGCTGCGCGTCTGGACGGGGGTCGTATCCGGGGCCGGCATGGTGGAAGCTAGGTTGGTAGGTTTGCCGAAATTTTGCCAGCGAAAAGGAGCTGGGACGTTTCCTTTCCGATGGGTTCCAGGCGGGATCAGCGATCGATTTCCATAGCCGTCGGATCGGCCTGTTCCACACCCTCCCGCCTGCGCATCGAGGCTGGGAACTCCAGACGGAAGGTGGTCCCGCGGCCCGGTTCCGATTCCACGTCGATCCGGCCCCCATGGCCCTTGACGATGTTCGCCACCATGGCCAGCCCGAGCCCTGTGCCCCTTCCGGGCGCCTTGGTGGTGAAGAAGGGATCGAAGATCCGCCCCTTCACGTCCTCGTCCATCCCGCAGCCGGTGTCCGCCACTTCCAGGCACGCCTTTCCGTCGGCCCGGCAGGTGCGCAGGGTGAGCGTGCCGCCTTCCGGCATGGCGTCCCGGGCGTTCATGCCCAGGTTCACGAGGACTTGCTGAAGCTGCACCGGCACCCCGAAGACGAGCGGAACCTCGGGATCCAGCCCCTCGCGGACCCGGATGGACCGACCGAGCACGCGGCGAAGCATGGCGGCGCCATCCTTCACCACGTCATTGAGGTTCAGCTGTTCCCGCTGGCCCTGGTCGGGCCTGCTGTAGTCCAGGAGCCCGCGCAGCACCTCGGAGCATTGCCCGGCCGCATCCTGCGCGGCCTGGAGCCGGGACCGCAGGCCGGGGCGATCCTCGTACAGGGTCTGGCAAAGCGAAAGCTGGGCCAGGACGAGCGTCAGCTGGTTGTTCACGTCGTGCACGATTCCCGGGGCCATCATCCCGACCGAATCGACCCGCTGGCTGTGCTCCACCTGGCTCAGCAGCAGCTTGCGCTCCTCGGCGGCCTTCCCCGCGATGCGCAGCTGGTCCCCGACGCGCTGGATCTCCCAGATATCGGAATCGATGTCCCCGGAGCCGGATGAATCCGCCGCATGCGCCAGTTTCCGCAAGGGGCGCACGAGGCGCCGGTGGAGGTCCAGGAGGCTCCAGGCCGCGCCCAGGATGGCCACCAGGGCCAGGATGAAGGTGGCGAACCGCCACATTCCCAGGCCGGGATACAGGTCCCGTTCCGGGATCGAGACCTGGAGGCTCATGGGCGGCGTGCCTCCGGGGTCATAGGAACCATGGGCGCTGATGTAGGTCTGTCCCGTGTCCAGCAGCCCCAGGGCGCCCAGGAACCGCACCGCCTTCCCCTGCCCCCCGTCGTTGCGGAACGCATCGGGAATGGGCACCAGCGTTTCCCGGAAACGCCTGCCGGGATCCAGCGTTTCCGGGGTCCTGGGCGGCACGAGGACCAGGCCCCTCGAATCGGTCACCATCACCCGGGAGCCCGGCGTCGGCTGGTGTTCCCAGATCAGCTGGGTCAGCTCCTCCAGGGAGACGTCCACGCCGATGACGCCTTCGAGGGCGCCCCGGGCGTCGCGCATGGGGATCGTGAAGGTGAAGCCGCCCACCCAGGAGGAATGGAACCGGTAGGCCTCCGGCGTCCAGGCGGGAGAGGCCTGCGCCGCCCCGAACCGATACCAGTGGCGGGTTCGGGCGTCATAGATCTCATCCTGGTCTGCCGGCACTTCCACCCAGCGGCCCTGCCGCACCTGATACCGGCGCGGGTGCCGGCTCGCGCGGAAGAGGACCAGGTTCCAGAGCCCGTCCTTGCGCACGATGCAGGCGGAATCCCCGTCCTCCCGGCAGAGGAGGAGGTTGGTGACGATCTCCCCACGCTCCAGGAAGCCGATGACGCTCTGCAGCTTCTCCGGGGCATCGAGCCGGCCTTGCTCCCGGGCCCACCAGGCGGCGAACCCGAGGCCGGTGACTTCGGCCCGCCGCTGCTCCCGGGTGAGGATCCGTTCCATCTGGAACAGGGAATCCTGGGCACGGGCACGGATCTGGACCCTCGGCGAATGGACGAGCCCCCACCACCAGAGACCTCCGATGGCTGCGGCGCAGAGCCCGGTCAGGGCGAAGGCCTTCCACAGCACCATGCTGTTGTTGCGTGACATCCGATGCATACTCCGTTCTAGCCAGGGGGTCGGCGCGAGGCTGCAGCATTGCGCAAGCTCACGTCAGGAAGGGATAGACAGAGCCTAGCAAACCACGGAGCGCCTGGACAGCGCGTCTCTGTGCGGCGCCCGGCTATGCTGAAACTTTCAACTATTCCCGCGTCCTGCCGGCCGGAACGAAGTCCCGCCAAATGCTAAGGTTATCCAATGATCCCTGAATCCTTCGCGCTCATCGGCGCCATCATCGGTTCCCTCGGAGGCGTCTTCTACCTCTTCGAGACCCTCGCCGGCAGGACCCAGCCCAACCGCGTCACCTGGCTGCTGTGGGGCATCTTCCCGGTGGTGATCTTCGTGGCGCAGCGGGCCCAGGGCGTCCAGGGCCTGTCCTGGGTGACCTTCGTGGCGGGCCTCATGCCGCTGCTGATCGTCGCCGCGTCCTTCTTCAACCCCAAGGCCTACTGGAAGAGCGAGCCGCGCGACTACCTCCTGATGGCCGCCGCCATTGTCGGCATCATCCTCTGGGCCCTCACCCACAATCCCAACATGGCCCTGCTGTTCTCGCTGGCCGCCGACCTGCTGGCGGGCATACCGACCGTCATCAAGGCCTACCGCCATCCCCAGTCGGAGAGCTGGGTCGCCTTCGCCATCAGCACCTTCGGGTTCGGCCTCAGCTTCCTCTCCATCCACGCCTACACCCTCGAGAACACGACGTTCGTGGCTTACGTGTTCATCATGAACGGCGCCATCGCGCTGCTGGCGTCACGGGGACGGAAACCGGTACAGGCGGACGCACCTTCCTCCGGGGAGAGCCGGTAGCCGCGCAGGTGATTCGGTGAAATCCCGGTGGTCCGCTTGAAGGCGTGGCTGAACGCACTTTCGGAAGCATAGCCGAGGTCGTAGGCGATGGTGGCCACGGACGCGCGGGTCTCCATCAGGGCGCGCCGCGCCAGCCGCATGCGCCACGCCGTCAGGTAGGTGAGCGGCGGCACCCCGGCCGCGCTGCGGAAGTGGGTGGCGAAGCTCGTCCGGGACATGCCCGCCGCCTTGGCCAACTCGTCCAGCCGCCACGCCCGGCCGGGTTCGCCGTGCATCAGCCGCAACGCCGGCGCCAGTTGCTTGTCCATGACCGCCCGCAGCCATCCCGGCGGGAACGCGCCCGTTTCGGCGAGGTGGGCGCGCAGGATGTGGAGGAACAGGAGATGAGCCAGCTGGGTGGAGGCGACGCCAGCGCCCGGCAGATCCGCGGCGCGCTCCTGGACCAGCTGGGCCAGAACCCAGTGGGACATGGCCGCCTGGGGCGACCCGGCCCGGGCGAGCACGAGCGGGGGCAGGACCGCGGTCAGGAGATCACCGCTGCCCTCATCCAGCTCCACGTGGCCGCCCAACAACTGGAAGTCCTCCCCGCTCCCGAGCCGTGCGGTCTCACGGAAGCAGTCCCGGAACACCGTCACCGCGTCCAGGGGTTCACGGGCCAGGTCGCTCGCGAGGATGAAGCCACGGGGTGCCGAAAGGAGGAACACATCCCCGGCCACCAGGCGCAGGTCGGAGGGCTCCCCCTCCACCCGGAGCCAGCATCCGCCGCGCACGATGCCGAAGAACTTGACCATGTCCGGCGGCGGAAACCGCAGGGCCCAGGCACCGCCCGCTTCGAAGGCCCCGGTGATGACGGATCGGGCCTGGGTCAGCGTGAGGATTTCCGAGAAGAGATCCGGCATGCCCGAACGATCGCGCAAGTGATACGCATTTTCAAGCATTCATCGTCCCTGCCCCGCCACCTATCCTGGCTGCGGGTCCTGGACCGGTCCCGCGGACGCGACACCCGGCGCTTCATCCCCGAACGGGATCCATTTCTTCCTTAACCTTTTCACCAAGGAGCCCCCATGGCACTCGACCATTACGTCACACTCGGTCACTCCGGCCTCCGGGTCAGCCCTATCTGCCTGGGAGCCATGACCTTCGGAGAAGATCTCGGCTGGGGTTCGACCGTGGAGGAATCCCAGCGGATCATGGACCGCTTCATCGAACTGGGCGGCAACTTCATCGACACCGCGAACTTCTATACGAAGAGCCACTCCGAGAAGATCATCGGAGACCATGTGGGCCGCCATGCGGCCAAGCGTGACCGCCTCGTCATCGCCACGAAGTTCAGCGGAAACCTCTACCCCGGGGACCCCAACGGCGGGGGCTCCGGGCGCAAGTCCGTCATCTCCGCCTGCGAGCATTCCCTGCGCCGGCTCCAGACGGACTACATCGACCTCTACTGGCTCCACAACTGGGACATCCACACACCCATCGAGGAGACTATGGCGGCGCTCCACGACCTGGTGAGCTCCGGCAAGGTACGCTACATCGGCGTCTCCGACACCCCGGCCTGGAAGATCGCCCAGGCCAACGTGATGGCCCAGTTCCGCGGATGGCCGGCCTTCATCGGTCTGCAGATCGAGTACTCGCTCCTCCAGCGCACGGTGGAACAGGAGCTGGTCCCCCTGGCGCTGGAATTCGGCCTCGGCATCACGCCCTGGTCGCCCCTCAAGAGCGGCGCGCTCAGCGGAAAGTACACCCGCGGGAACCTGGGGTCTATGGCGCGCGACCGCGGCCCCTTCCTGGAACCGTTCCTAAACGAGAGGACCTTCACCCTTCTCGATGCGCTGGAAGCCATCGCCAAGGTGCACGAATCCACCGTGGCCCGGGTCGCGCTGGCCTGGGTATGCGGCCGCCCGGGAGTTGCGTCGACGATCATCGGCGCGCGGCGCCTCGGGCAATTGGAAGACAACGTAGGGGCCCTGTCCGTGAAACTCACGCCGGAGGAGGTGGCTCAGCTGGATGCCCTCACGGCGCCCACCTTCGGATTCCCGCAGAACATGCAGCCGATCTTCCCGGCCATCCACAACGGCGGCACCACGGTCAACGGCGTGTATGCCCCGGCTTCCGGTTTCGGGCTGGTGAAGGGGGAGACGCCTTATTGACCGGCGTCGTCCCCACCCGCCACCTCAGAAGCTCGCCTCCGCACTGTCCACCACCGTCACCGACCCGTCCCCCGCGAGAAGCCGGCGCAGGATCCGGTTGTGGTGGCGGACGATCTGCTCCCCCGTCAGATGCTCATGGTCGAAGGTCGTGTGGGCGTCGCCCACCAGCTGGACGGCGTAGCCCAGCGAAGCCGCCCTCCGGCACGTGGTGTCCACGCAGAAGTCGCTCTGCATGCCCGCCACGATGAGGCGCTTCACGCCCCGCTCCTGCAGGACGGCATGCAGGTCCGTGCCGAGGAAGGAATCGCAGAACCCCTTCTCGATGAGCGGATCTCCCGGCTTCCACGCCAGATCCTGATGGAGGCCCGCATCGGGTTCCACCCGGCGGTCCGCGAGGAAGACCACGGGCGCCCCAGCGGCGCGGGCCCTGGCGATCAGGTGGTTGATCACGCCGAGCACGGCAGGCCCGTTCCAGGGGCCCTCCTCGAAGAGGCTCTTCTGCATGTCGATGACCAGCAGCGCGGCATCCATGGACCATCCCCCGGGCGGTTCCCCCAAGGGTAGCCGATTGGCCGGGGCGGGTGGTTCAGCCTTGGGCGGGAAGCCCCTTCTCGAACAGCGCAGCCTGGACCTGCGGTCCGAACGCCCAGGGCCCCGGCACCGGGGTCAACCCCGCCTCGCGCGCCCAGGCCAGCTCCACCTGGAAGACCGCCCGGGGACAATGCCCCCGGGGTTCCCGGATGAGCAGCCTCCCCCCGGGGCGGAGGGCGGCGGCCATCTGCCGGAGGGTCGAAGCCGGGTCCGGCGTTTCGTGCAGAACGTCGATGGCCACCGCGAGGTCCAGCGTGCCTTCCAGGTCCTGCACCTGCAGGTCGCGGGAGGTGCAGGCCCGCACGTCGATCCGTG
>DBME01000303.1 GCA_002298155.1 Holophagaceae bacterium UBA706
GGGCAAGGGCTGGACAGAATAATAAATGACTCATACTGAGTCATGCATCCGGCTCTCCCCTCCCCCGCCGACACCCCCGCCCCAACCGATTCCCCAAGCGCCACCCGGGCCATCGCCCTGGTGGCGCTTGTGGCATGCCTGGTCTTCCTGGTGGGGCTGGGCAACCATGTCCTTTGGGATTATCACGAACCCTACGTGGGCGGGATCATCCAGGAAATGTCGGCCCGGGGCGAGTGGATCGTCCCCACCTTGAACGGGCGGCCCTACCTGGAGAAGGCGCCGCTCTTCTACCTCATGGGAAGGCTGGTCTGCCAGGGGGCCGGAACCCTGGACCCATGGGCGCTGCGCCTGCCCAGCGCCATCATGGCCATCGCCACCTCGGCGGGGGTGGCCTGGCTGGGCTGCCGGGTCCAGTCGGCGCGGGCCGGGGTCTGGGCGGGGCTCCTCACCGCGACCAGCGTGCTCTTCCTGCAGATGGGGCACCGGGCGGTGGTGGACATGACGTTCACCGCGGCGGTGACCCTCTCCCTGGGGCTGGCCTTCCTGGCCCTGCGGGAGCCGGCACGCAGGGTGTGGGTGGACCTTTTCTGGGCCAGCGTGGGGATCACCTTCCTGGCCAAGGGCGTGATCGGCCCGGTGATGGTGGTGTGGCCCGTGGCGGTGGTGCTGCTCCTGGAGCGGGAGCGCATGCGGGCCTTCCTGACGCCGGGCTGGGGCATGGGGGCGGGGCTGGCGCTGGTGCTGGCCTGGGCCGTGCCGCTGGGGCTGAAGGGGGGGCGCGCCGCCCTGGGGGAGGTCTTCCTGCGGAACACCCTGGGCAGGTTCATCAAGCACCCGGGACTGGTGCCCGCCACGGGCACCCTGGATGAGCACCGGGAGCCGCTCTTCTTCTACCTGGCCCGCACCCCGGGCAACGTGCTGCCCTGGCTTCCCCTGTGGGCCACGGCCCTGGTGGCGGGGACGCGGCGCCGGGGGACCTGGCTGCCGGTGTTCTTCTGGGCGGACCTGGCGCTGCTCAGCCTCTCCTCGGGCAAGCGCATGGTCTACCTGCTGCCGGCGCGGCCGGTGTCCTTCCTGCACACGGGCCTTTGGCTGGATGCCCGCCTGCAGAGCGACCCGGGCCGAGCCGCGCGCTGGGCGCTGAACGCGTCGGTATTCCTTGCGGTGCTGCTGGGGGCGGGGCTGCCCTGGTTCGTGGTGGCCCGGGCGGGGATGGCCGCGGAGGCCGCGGTGGTGATGATGATTCCGGCCCTGACCCTGGGCTGGGCGGCGCTGCGGGAGGTGGCCCGGAAGCGGCACGCGCGGGCCATGGGGTGGTCGCTGGCCCAGTGGGTGGTGACGCTGCTGGCTTTCCTGGTGCTGGCCGTGCCGGAGCTGGACCGCGAGTGGAAGCCTCTGCTGGAGCCCTACCGCGTCGCCCGCGAACTGGAAGGCCAGGGCGCGCAGGTGGCGCAGGGGCGGCTCACGGAGACGCAGCTGGGTTTCGTTAACCTCGTGATCGGCCATGGCCTCGCGTCGGCGGGAACGCCCGAGGCGGTGCGCGCGGCGCTGGCGGCACCCGCGCCGGTGGTGCTCCTCCTGGAGCCGAAGAAATTCTGGAAGGGTGAACTGGGAGGCCGCCTGGACGGGGCCCTGGAACTGCCCACGGAGGCCTCGGCCTCGCACCGCCTCTGGGACCGGACGCCGGTGCTGGTGCTCAACGTGCACGCCGCCACCCTGCTGTCGGTGTCGGATGCGCGGCGGCGCCTAGAAGACCCTGAGCAGGGCGACGAACCCGTTGAACGAGCGCACGCCGGGCAAGGTGCTGTACAGACCCACGCCAAGGTCCACCCGGACCGTCGTGAACCACCAGAAGCCCGGCAGGTCCCCGGCCACTCCTAGCCCGGTCACCTGGTAGGTCTTGGCATCGTCAAGGCTGCGCAGCCAGGCCTGGTCCAGCGAGAAGGTCAGGCGCAGGCGCGGGCCCGTGGGCATGACGAGGCCAGCCTTGGCGTAGGTGAGGCGGTCGGCGGCGATGGCGTTGCTGCGGATGCCGGCCACCCGCACGTCGCCGGTGGTGCCGCCCACGTCCAGGGCCTGGAAACGGTCGAAGCCGCGGCCGCCGGCATAGCCCCCCTCGCCGTGGAGCCACCGGCCGGATCCCAGGGCGACGTCGTAGCCGACGCTTCCGCCCCACCGGGTGTAGGTGGCCTGCATCTCCTGAAGGCCCGGGGGTACGCCGAAGGGGGCCGCGGGCCGGTGGCCCTCGGCGTAATTTCCTTTGATCTGAAGGCCTTTGTGGAGCCAGCTCAGCTCGCCGCCGGCTTCGCGGGTCCAGCCCGAGGGGGGAAGGACGAAGCCCTCGGTCCAGTACGAATCCTTGGTGGGCTTGGAGTAGTGGTCATACCGGAGGTCCAGGCGCCCCTGGAGCCGGAAGCCCAGGCCCAGGTCATGGCCCAGGCCCACGAGCAGGTTCCCGTTGCGGTGCCCTACGCCTTCGCGGTCGGCAAGGTGGCCGTTGCGGATGGGCCGCTCCGTGGAGGGGAGCAGGAGGATCGAGGTGCGGGCCGACAGGTCGAAGCCCGCACCCACGTTGGGCACGGTGATCTGCCCCTGGTTGTAGAGGACGGCGGTGAGGGCGCTGATCTGGATACCCTTGCCGAAGGCGTCGTAGTCGAAATAGGCGAGACCCCCCAGGGGGATGACGGGCAGCGGCAGGGTGGGATCCACCAGGAGAAGGCCGGCGATGGCCCGGCCGGAGGACCGTGGCCGCTCCTCGGTGCGGCGTGTGCCGTCCTTCTGCTTGTTGTAATAGCGGAGGCCGTCGGGGGTCCCGCGCAGCATCGTGCCGTTGGAGGCCACGGCCGCGGCGCGCCGGGAGGCGAACTCCGGATCGTTCACGAGGAAACCGGAGAAGGTGTGGGTGCGCCGGATCTGGGCCACGCCGTTGGCCACCACCCAGCGCTCGAAGGATTCACTCCGCACCATGCGCCAGACGCCGGGGACCGCCTCGCCGTAGGTCAGCACCCGGTCCTCGGTCTTGACTATGCCGGGCAGGCCGGACCGGCCCGAGCGCTCCTCCAGGACGCGCCCGGAGGCCTCCTCGACCAGAAGGGAGCCGGAATACAGGAGCGGATCGCCATCCACGGGCGCGAAGAGGATCCGGCGCCGCCCGGGTCCCGCGGCGCCGCCGTCCCGGTAGCGGTAGCGTTCCGTGAGGGTCAGGGCGGCGGGGGCCGTCATGCTCGCGCGGCTTTCCACGATGGGCAGCTGGAGGCCGGGGTGGACCTTGGCCTTGACGCCGTTGAACAGGATCTCCTCCTGGAGGGTCTCCTCGGGTTCCCCCGCCGCCTGGAACCAGCGGAAGCGGAAGCCCAGGTCGGAGCCCGGACCCTGGGCGGCCTGGATGTGCAGATCCACGGCCAGGGCGGCTTCCTGGGTGCGCAGCTGCAGCGCCTCCCGCAGGCGCTCGGCACGCACCTTGGCGAGGAGGGCGCCCACGTCGTAGACGTCCTGGGCCGTGACCTGCACCTCGTGCCGGTCCCGGGGGGCGGCCGCGCCCGTCCAGGCGCCATGGTCGAAGGTCCACCGGCGCTCGTCCCCGGTGCGGGGGTCGCGCAGCACCAGCCTGCCCATGCCCCCTTCGACGTCCGTGAATCCCGGGGGGACCTGGGCGGCCAGCGCGGCGCCGGGTCCCCCTGCGG
>DBME01000020.1 GCA_002298155.1 Holophagaceae bacterium UBA706
CGCCGCAGCCGGCGGTACACCTCGAAGGGATCGCCCTCGATGCGCCCCTCGAAAGGCTCCGACAGCACGATCTGGTAGGCGTCCCCGGCCAGGATGGCCTCCTGGACCGCCTTGAAATTCCGCTCGAACCGCGCCCGGTCAGGCCGCCGCGTCTGCACGAAGACCGGCGCCCCCGGCCGCGCCGGCAGGGCCCCCTCCAGGCGCGCGGCCAGTTCCTCCACGCGCGCGCGGCCGTCCTCCCCTTCCGAGGGGAAGTGGTACAGGTAGCCCTGCTGCTTCACGTGGTCCAGCACGAGGCCCGAGGCAAAGCGCCCGAAGCGCAGGCGGGGCTTGCGCGCCGCCGGGAAGGAGGCCTCCAGCACGGGTTCGGCCAGGGCGAAGGCGCTGAAATCGGCCCAGCCCACCGCGCCGCCCAGGAAGGGCACCGGCAGGCCCGGGGTCTCCGCCCGGATTCCCGCGGCCCAGGCCGCCAGTTCCTCCAGGGGGTTTCCGGGGAGGTCCTCCCGCTCACCCTGCCGCACGATGGCGGCCCGGGTGCCCGCTTCGAAGATCTCCGAGGCGTCCAGGCCGATGAAGGAGAACCGCGCCTGGCTCTCCCCGCCCGTGACGGACTCCAGGAGGTAGGCGTCCTGCCCTGGTTCCGTGAGGGCCAGGAAGGCCCGCACGGGGGAGGTGAGGTCCGCCGGGAAGGAAATGACCAAGGGGGCGGCCGGAAGGGTCTGGGTGGTTGCGGGTGTCATGGGTGCCTCGAACATGCAGATATGAAAAGGCCCACCGTTGAAGGTGGGCCGGAAAGTTGATCCTGGGTTCGCGCCTAGCTTCGCAGACCGCCCATGCCAACGCCCGACCCCTGGGGCCACCAGCTCCAGTTGCAGGTCATGTTGGCGTTGCGAAGCGACACGAAGACTCCGATGAGGGAGAAGTCTACTGGCAGATCAGGAGGTATGCAAGGGGTTAACCGAGAACTCTCGGCACGCGCCCTTCCTGCATGAGCAGATCGGCCAGCACGGCCGCGGCCATGGCCTCGAGCACCACCGGCACCCGCAGGGCGATGCAGGCGTCGTGGCGGCCTCCGATGGTGAGCGTCGCCGGTTCCTGGGTGCGCAGGTCCACGGTGGTCTGGGCCGCGCGGATGCTGGAGGTGGGCTTCACGCCCACCCGGAACACCAGCTCGTTGCCGTTGGTGATCCCGCCGTTGATGCCACCTGCGTGGTTGGAGGCGGTGGTGCCGGCCACGTCCAGGAGGGCGTCGTTGACCTGGCTGCCCCGGAGGCGGCAGGCCTGGAAGCCGTCGCCGAACTCGATGCCCTTGATGGCGGGGATGGCGAAGGCCGCGTGGGCCAGGAGCGATTCCACGGAATCGAAGAACGGCTCGCCCAGGCCCGCGGGAAGCCCCGTCACCCGGCACTCCACGATGCCGCCCACGGAGTCGCCCGCGGCCATGGCCTCCTGGATGGCGCGCTCGATGTCCGTCTTGCCGCCGGCCTCCAGCAGCCTGGCCTCCACCTTGACGGGGCCGAGGAGCTTCTTGGCCACCACGCCCGCGGCCACCAGGCCCGCGGTGAGGCGCCCCGAGAAATGGCCGCTGCCCCGCATGTCCGCGAACCCGCCGAACTTCCGCAGGGCCACCCAGTCGGCGTGGCCGGGGCGGGGCGTGTGCTTGATGGCCTCGTACGAGCCCGAATCCGTGTTGCGGTTCTCGAAGAGCACCAGGATCGGCGCGCCCGTGGTGCGGCCCTGGTGGACCCCGGTCTGGAGCAGCGGGGCATCGTCCTCCCGGCGGGGCGTGGTACCGGGGGCGGAACCGCCCCGGCGGCGCTCCAGGTCGGCCGTGAAATCCTCCGGGGCCAGGGGCAGGCCCGCGGGGCACCCGTCCAGCAGGATGCCGACGCAGGCGCCGTGGGATTCGCCCAGGATCGAGATGCGGAAGGACCGGCCGAAGGAATTCACACGCCACCTCGCAGGGACGCAAGATCCCGGAAGAATTCAGGGTAGGACTTGTCCACGCAGTCCTCGCCCTCCATGGTGACCCCGTTCCGGCTGCGCAGGCCCGCCACGGCGCAGGCCATGGCGATGCGGTGGTCCGCGTGGGGATCGATCCGCCCCCCCTGGAGGGAGCCGCCGTTGATGTCCATCCAGTCCCCGTCCACCGACACCGTGGCGCCCATGGCCGAAAGTTCGCCCACCAGGGCCGCGGCGCGGTCGCTCTCCTTCACCTTCAGGCGGGAGACGCCCTTCAGGCGGCTGCGGCCCGCCGCGTGGCATGCCAGGGCCGCCAGGGGCGGGAACAGATCGGGGCAGTCGGTGGCATCGAAGACGAAGGCCTTGAGCCGCGTCTCCCTCACCCGCAGGGTGTCGTCCTCCCACCGGGGCGCGGCGCCCGCGGCCTCCAGGGCCTGCAGCACGGCGCGGTCGGCCTGGCTCGACAGGGGATCGAGCCCCTCCACGGCCACCTCCCCAGCCAGGGCCCCGGCCACCAGCAGGAAGGCCGCCCCGGACCAGTCGCCCTCCACGGCCACGTCCACCGGGCGGTAGGTCTGTCCCCCGGGAATGGCGAAGCGGCTCAGGGACGGCGCCGCCGCCACCTCCGCCCCGAAGGCCTCCAGCACCGCCAGGGTCATGCGGACGTAAGGGCCGCTGCGCAGCCCCTCCACCTCCAGGATGCTGTCCCCCTGGGCCCTGGGCAGGGCCAGGAGCAGGCCGCTGAGGAACTGGCTGCTGGCGCGTCCATCCACCTTGGCGAAGCCTCCCCGCAGGGGGCCCTGGAGATCCACGGGCGGGCACCCCTCCCGGGTGGCGCAGGTGACGCCCAGCTGGCGCAGGGGTTCCAGGATCATGTCCATGGGCCGCCCCATGAGGGAGCCCCGGCCCGTGAGGGTCATGGGACCCGTTTCCAGGGCGGCCACCGAGGCCGCGGCCCGGAGGCAGAAGCCCGATTCCCCGCAGTCCAGGGTCCCGGAAACGGGCCGGCCGCCCCCCTCGACCACCAGATGCGACGGAAAGACCTCCACCCGTGCGCCCAGGTCCCGGATCACGCCCAGGCAAGCTCGGCCGTCAGCGGACTGGCCCGGTTCCCGGAGCACGCTGCGCCCTGGCGCCTGACAGGCGGCCAGGAGGAGACGCTGGAGATGGCTCTTGGAGGCGGGGGCCCGGAGGCGTCCCGACAGGTACCCGGGGGCGATATGGATCATCGGCTCATTCAGCCCCTTCCTGGAAGGCCAGCCGCTCCCGTTCCCGGGGGTCCAGGGTCTCCACGAACTCGCGGTAGCGCTCCTCGTTCTCCCGGAGCCGCGCGCCCATGAACCTCATGGTCCGGAGTTCGGCCGGGGTGAGGGTCCGTTCCTTGCGCTTGGGGGTCGCCATGGGTGCATGGTAGCGGTGCGGCTGGGAAAATTCCACCCTGGGGCCTTCCCGCCGTCCCCCAGTTAGAAATCATTTTCACTTGAACCCAACAGAAATGAATTCTATTCTCGATGAAGGCACCTGCCTGGACCTTTGAACAAATGAGGCACACATGAAACTTTGGCGATCCCTGACCGTACCCGCGATGATGCCTCTCGCCCTGTCGGCCGCCATGTCCTCGGGCAGCGGCCTCATCAACGGCCTCCTCCAGGACGAACACGGCAAGCCCGTGGCCAACGCCGTCATCACCCTCGAAAGCCGCATCTCCGGCCACAAGCAGACCACCCGTTCCGACGCGAAGGGCAAGTTCTCGCTCTTCAACATCCCCTTCAACGAGTATCACCTGGAGGCCTCGGCCCCCGGCCTGGCCACGGCCCACAAGGACGTGAACCTCCATTCCAGCCTGCCCCTCCAGCTGAACCTGTCCCTGGCCCTGGCGGGCACGGTGGTGGTGGTGGAGGACAAGGCGGACCTCCTCCAGGACCATCCGTCGAGCCACCTCAACTTCGACCACACCACCATCGAGCAGATCCCCTCCGTCGTGCAGAGCCGGGGCATGGAGACCATCCTCCTGGCCACCCCGGGCTTCATCCAGGACGAGAACGGGCGCTTCCATTTCCGGGGCAGCCACGGCCAGGCGATGTACGTCATCGACGGCGTGCCCGTCACCGACCAGACCCAGGCCACCTTCTCCAACTCCATGGACCCGGGCCAGGTGGAGAGCATGGAGATCGTCACCGGCGGCGTGTCCGCGGAGTACGGCGGCAAGCCCGGGGCCGTGGTCAACCTCACCTCCAAATCCGGCCTGGGCACCCCCGGCGGCTTCCAGGGCGAGGTGTCCCTGGGCGCGGCCCGCTTCCGCACGTTCGAATCGGGCCTCTCCCTGCGCGGCTGCACCGACAAGGCGGGCTGGTTCGTGTCGGCCGCGGCGTCCTCCAGCGACCGGTTCCTGGACCCGGTGAACTTCGAGAACTACCACAACCACGGTGACACGGGACGCGTCTTCAGCCGCTTCGACTGGCTCCTCACCGACACCGACACCCTCCGGGTCACCGCCGGCGGCGGGGCCACGCGCCGGGAGGTGGTGAACCTGGCCAGCCAGGAGGCCCGGGGCCAGGACCAGCACGCCCGCAACCTCGACGCCAGCCTCAGCGCGGCCTGGACGCACCTGCTGGGGCCCGACGCCAGCATCGAGACCACCCTCTTCTACCGGCATTCCTCGGCCCGCCTGGATCCCACGCGGGACCTGGAGCCCGGCTTCTCCGGCGACGGCCCCGACTTCCCCTTCTGGGCCCGCCAGCACCGCACGCTGGACAACCAGGGCCTGACCCTCGCGTACCAGTCCGGAGGCCAGGAGGACACCCTCAAGGCCGGCCTGCAGTACGTGCGCTATCCCGTGCACGAGACCTTCGCCTTCGCCATCCCGGATGATTCGCGGGTGACCGATCCCGCGGACCCGCTGCACCCCTACACGCCTTCGGGCGGCGGCGCCATCTTCCACTTCGACGAGGGCATCGCCCCGACCCTGGCCTCGGCCTACGTGCAGAAGGACCTCAAGACCGGCAACTGGAACTTCGGCCTGGGCCTGCGCCTGGACAGCTACCACGGCCGCGGCTACGTGCAGAACCAGCTCCAGCCGCGGCTCGGGGCCAGCTACACCTTCACCGGCTCGGGAACGCTCCTGCGCGCCTCGTACGACCGCCTCATGATCACCCCCGAGAACGAGAACCTGGCCTTCTCCACCTCCCAGAAGGCCTGGGACCTCACGCCCAAGGCGGGAACCCCGGTGCCGCTCCTCAAGCCCGAGCTGCAGGACAGCTACCTGGTGGGCGTGGAGCAGCAGATGGGCTCCCTCCTCAAGGCGAGCCTGGACTACTGGTGGAAGGAGAGCACCAACAGCGCCGACAACGACCAGTTCCTCAACACCGGCGTCCTCTTCCCCATCGCCGCCGCCAGCGGGCGCTTCCATGGCATGGACCTGCGCCTGGACCTCCTGGAGGTGGCCGGCTGGTCAGCCTACGTGAGCGCGGGCACGGTGCGCACCATCTTCCGCAACCCCACCATCGGCGGCCTCTCCTCGGCCGTGTCCAAGGGGCCCGACGGCAGCCCCTACCTCATCGACCACGACCAGAAGCTCACGCTGCAGATGGGGATCCACTACCAGCGCAAGACCTTCTTCGCGCAGGTGGTGGGGCGCTACGACTCGGGCCTGGTGGCCGGCGACCCCGCCACCGTGGCCGGGGATCCCGACTACGCCTTCGGCATCCCCTACCTCCGGCGCACCGACGACAGCCTGGTGGGGCCCATGTTCCGCATCAAGCCCCGCACCATATGGAACGTGAGCTTCGGCCGAGAATTCAAGACGGGGGAGCGCACCTCCCTGGAGGCCGGCGCCAACCTGCTGAACGCCCTGGACGCCAAGGGCCTCTACAACTTCCTCAGCGCCTTCGGGGGCACCCACGTCATCCCGCCGCGGACCCTGGCCGCGCACCTGAAGTTCAAGTTCTGACCTTGGCCAGCCCGGCCCGGATCGCAGCCTCGAACTGGCAGCGGTTGTAGGGCTTGGGCAGGAAGCCCGCCAGTTCCCCGCCGGTGAAGTCGCTCACGGCGAACTGCTCGTTGTAGCCGCTGGTGAGCACCACCTGGAGCGAGGGATCGGCCGCCTTGAGGCGGGCGAAGGTCTCCCGGCCGTCCATGCGGGCCATGGTGAGGTCCAGGAGGACCAGGGTGATCTCCTTGCGGTGCAGGTGGTAGACATCGAGCCCCTCGGCGCCGTCGGCGGCCTCGATCGCCTGCATCCCCATGGCCCGGGCCAGATTCCTTGCCACGCCCCGGGCGGCCTCCTCGTCGTCGATGATCAGGAGGGTGCCGGCGGCCGGCGTGGTCTCCGCGGGAGCCGCCGCGCCGGACTCCTGCTCACCGCTGCCCAGGGCCGGCAGGAAGAGCTTCATGGACGTGCCGTGGCCCTTCTCGCTGTAGACCTTGATGCTGCCGCCATGGCCCCGCAGGATCCCCATGAGCGCCGAGAGCCCCAGCCCGCGGCCCGTGAACTTGGTGGTGAAGAAGGGATCGAAGATCCGGTCCAGGAGCTCCCGGTCCATGCCGCAGCCCGTGTCCGACACCTCCACCACCACGTAGCGCCCCGGCGGGATGGGAATGGCCGGGCACAGGGTCCCCAGGTAGTAGGCGTCCAGGTCCTGCTCGCCCGTGCGCAGCGTGATGGTGCCGCCCGTGTCGGGGCTCAGGGCCTCGTTGGCGTTGGTGACCAGGTTCATGATCAGCTGCTGCATCTGGGCGGGGTCGGCCATGACGTCCGCCAGCGCCGGCGCCAGGTCCAGGCGGATGGTCGCCTTCTTGGAGATGGAGACGGACAGGAGCTGCGTCATCTCCTGCACGAGGATGTTCAGGTTCACCCGGAGGATGAGCACCTTGCCCTTGCCCGCGTATGCCAGCATCTGGCGCGTCAGGTCGGCGGCGCGCATGGAGGCCTTCTCGATCTGGTCCAGGTAGGGGCTGGCGGGACTGTCCGCCGGCAGCGCCATGGAAGCCAGGTTGCAGTTGCCCAGGATGGTGGTGAGGAGGTTGTTGAAGTCATGGGCGATGCCGCCCGCCAGCACACCCAGGCTCTCCAGCTTCTGGGATTGGCGGATGGCCTCCTCGCCGTTCTTTCGCTCGGTGATGTCCGCGCGGATGGCCACGAACTGGAACGGCACCCCGCGGTCGTCCAGGTAGGGGACGATGGTCGTGTCCACCCAGTAGAACGAGCCGTCCTTGGCCTTGTTCTTGATCTCGCCCTTCCAGACCCGGCCCGCCTTGATGGTGCGCCAAAGGTCCGTGAAGAAGTCCCTGGGGTGGTGCCCGCTGTTGATGATCCGGTGGTCCTGGCCCAGGAGCTCCTCCCGGGCGAATTTCGAGATGGCGCAGAACTTGTCGTTCACGTAGGTGATGCGGCCCCGGGCGTCGGTGATGGCCACGATGGCGTGCTCGTCCAGGGCGTTCTTGAACACCTCCAGCTCATGCACGGCGGAGCCGGCCCGGTCATCCAACTCCCGCCGGTCGACGTAGGGCCGCGCCAGCCCGTAGTGGAGCCGGGCGCCCGGCCCCGGCGCCAGACGCCAGACCAGCTCGACCCCCCGGCCGTCCCGGCCCAGGAACCGCGTACGCACCGGCCCCATCTGCCCCTCCTGGGGGAACATCTCCAGGAGTTCGGAAACCTCGGCCCGGTCCCGGGGGTCCACCAGATCCAGGAAGCTCCGGCCCAGGATCTCCTGCGGGGAGAAGCCCCAGAGGTCCTGGGAGCCCATGCCCACGGCCTGGAAGGTCCCCGCGGGCCCCAGGGAGAAGAAGACCTCCCGGCGCTGCGCCATGACCCAGTCAAACAGGGAGCCCGGGATCTCCCGTTGGGCTTCCCGCTCGCATTCCCTTGGGTCCAGCTGGCTCATGGATTTGGCTTTCTCAATGCCCTTGAAGGATAATGAGACTCCGTCTCCAATGCAAATGTTTCGCGGAAAAGCCTAGCCGGAACTTGATTTAACTTTCTTTTCAGACCTTGGCGCGCTGGGAGACCCGGTCCAGGAGATCCCAGACCTTGTGGCACTCCTCGCAGCTGCTCTTGGGCTCGCCGCAAGGGAAGCCCTCGACACCCATGCCCTGGCAGCGGGGATTCTGGACGTAGAAGATGAGTTCCTGGAACACGTCGAGGAGCCGGCCCCGGAGGCTGCTCTCCGGGAGGACCCGGATGGCCTCGACGAGTTTCCATTCCGCGGTGCTCAGATCCGCGTGGATGGTGTTCTGGGACATGAAGGGCCTCCTTGGCTCTGGCGAAAGTATAGGGCGACCGGCCCAGGATCCGGAGAACTTGTGACGAACGGCGGGTCCTGGGTAGGGTTGATCCTGGGAGGACGACGTGAAAGCGGTCATCCAGCGGGTTAAGCGAGCAGACGTACACGCCGGGGATCGAACGGCCTCCATCGGCCCGGGCCTCCTGGTGCTGGCGGGCCTGGAGACGGGGGACGATGCCGAGAAATGCCGGTGGATGGCCGAGAAGATCGTCTCCCTGCGGATCTTCGAGGATGCCGAGGGAAAGATGAACCTCTCCCTGGCCGACGTGGGGGGCGAGCTTCTGGTGGTCTCCCAGTTCACCCTGGCCGGCAGCGTCGTCCGGGGCCGCCGCCCCTCCTTCGACGGGGCCATGGCCCCCGCCCCCGCCCGGGAGCTCTTCGACGTCTTCGCCGGCTTCCTGGAGGCCGCCCACCCCCGCGTGAAGCGGGGCTTCTTCCAGGAGCACATGGAGGTGGCCCTGGTGAACGACGGGCCCGTGACCTTCATCCTCGAGCGCTGATCACTTCTTCTTCTTGGGATCGCCCACCATCACGGTGCGGAACCGGGCCAGGGCCTGGGCCCGGGTGCTTCCCGGCGGCAGGCGCAGGACAGCCAGCACCAGGCTGTTGCCGCCCACGGCCCAGGCCTGGGTCGCGTTGGGATCACCCACGGCGGGCGTCGTCGCCGCGTCCACCCACCAGGCGTTGTCCTTGAAGGACTCGTCGTAGAAGCTGAGCATCAGCCGCCGGTAGAGGCGCACCACCTCCTCCTGGCCCGGGTCCTGGAGCCACTTCAGCAGGTCCGCGGGACTGGTGCGCAGCAGGTCGCCCTCCCCGAACCAGGCCATGCTCAGGGGCGGCAGGCCTTCCCCGTCAGGCATGCGCTTGCCCAGGAAGGGACCGAACACGTCCACCATCCGCGCGCGCGCCGCGCCCTCGCCGTAGGTATCCATCCAGCGTTCCGCGGACATGCGGGCCCAACCCATGAAGGCCAGGTTGCACCCCGCCTGGAGCGCGCTGGGCAGATCCACGCGCCCGTGGGCCTTGCCCCCCGCGCAGAGGAAGGGCCCGGCCTTGCCCGTGCATTTGAATTCCAGCCCGCCGCTGGCCCAGGCGTCGCCCTCGAGGCGGACCCACAGGAGATGGGCCAGCCCGCCCATGGGGCTTTCGGAAGCCGTGTCGCCGAAGTGGTAGACCTCCCGGTCGGGGCCCGCCAGCACGAGGGATTCGCCCGGCATCAGCGGGGGCAGCACCGGCGGCCTGCGGGGCGGCGCAGCCGCGAGGAGCACCGGCACCAGCCACCCGAGGATCATTCGCGCGCCCATTCCCATTCCGGATTCTCCCGGGTGAAGTATAACGGCGGCCCCCCGGGCCGCTGCCATAATGGTTTCCATGCGTGAACGATTCCTCATCACCAACCTGAAGGGGGCCGTGACCCCCGATCCCGCGCGGGCCTGGGCCGTGGACTTCATCCCGGACGCGGCGCTGGCCGTGGAGGAGGGGCACATCCTCTGGATGGGCCGCCGTCACGACCTTCCCGCCGAGTACAAAGGCGCGCCCATCCTGGACGGGCGCGGCCGCTGGGCCTCTCCCGGCTTCGTGGATCCCCACACGCACCTGCTCTTCGGGGGTGACCGCAGCCAGGAGTTCAACCGCCGCCTCCACGGCGCCACCTACGCCGAGATCGCCGCCGCCGGCGGCGGCATCAAGGAGACCGTGCGCGCCACCCGCGCCGCCAGCGTCGGCGAACTGGTGGCCATCGGCGCCGAGCGCCTGGGGAAGTTCCGCCACAAGGGCGTCGTGCACCTGGAGGCCAAGACCGGCTATGGCCTCGACCTGGACACGGAAGGCCGCCTCCTCGCGGCCTACGCGGAGCTCAAGTCACGCGGCTGGAGCCTCGACGTGACGCTCATGCCCGGCCATGACCTGCCCCCCGAATTCGCCGGGGATCCCGACGGCTACACCCGCATCGTCTCCGAGGAATGGCAGCCCGCGCTGGTCAAGCGCCATCCCGGCGTGGCGCGCTTCTGCGACGTGTTCGTGGAGAGGGGCGTCTTCACCGCGGACCAGGGCCGCGCGATGCTGGAATCCGGCAAGCGCCTGGGCCTGACGCCGCGCATCCATGCCGACGAGTTCTGTTCCACCGGCGGCGCCGAGCTCAGCGCCCAGGTGGGCGCGGCCAGCGCCGACCACCTCATGTTCGCCTCCGACGAGGGCATCCGGGCCATGGCCGCGGCGGGCGTCGTGCCCACGCTGCTGCCCGCCACGACCCTCTTCCTGGGCATGAAGGACTACGCCCCCGCCCGCAAGATGATCGCCGAAGGCTGCGCCGTGGCGCTGGCCTCCGACTTCAACCCCGGCTCCTGCGCGTGCATCGATCCCCTGCTGGTGCTGCGCCTGGCCTGCCTCCAACTGCGCCTCACCTTCGAGGAGGCGCTGTGCGCCATGACGCTTCATCCCGCGCGCAGCCTGGGCCACGCGCACCTGGGCCATCTCCATCCCGGCGCCAGCGCCTCGTTCCTCCTGTGGGACGTGAAGCACCCGCTGGACCTGGTCTACTGGATGGGCGAAGCCTTCCTTCCCGAGATCGCCGGCCTGCCCCGTTGAGCCCCTGAACGCAAGAACCCCGGCCACAGGGGCCGGGGTTCGCGTCATCGGGATATCAAGGGACCTTACTGACCGCGCCCCTTGAATTCCTCGACAATGTGGTAGATGCGTTCCTTGGCCCGGAGCTTGGCCTTTTTCAGTTCCACTTCCTCAATGGTCTCCTTGGCGGAAAGCCGAATCTTGTTGCGAAGATACGTAAGCCTTTCGTCGGCGGCTTTATGTTCTTCAAGCAACTTCTTGAACTCGAAATTCTCCCTCGTCAGGCTGTCCTGAATGTCAGGGCGGAGAAAGTCCATGAATCCTCCATAAAAAGAATGTTGTCAACCACTTCCTGGTGGGTGGGATCTGATCTTGCCCTAGGGTACTCCCGGCCCATTCCTCGTCAAGTGATTAGAATCGGATCGTCTTCCCCGCAATCGCCCTTCCCTCCGGAGTCCCCACGTGCAATGGTTCGAGCGTGATTTCGACCATCCCCACTACTTCGAAATCTACCGGGACAAGTCCCGGGAGGCGGCCGAGGAGGGTCCCGGCCTGGCGGTCCTCCTGGACCTCCCTCCGGGCAGCCGGGTGCTGGACCTGCCCTGCGGCTGGGGCCGCCTGAGACCGGCCCTCCTGCAACAGGGCTACCAGGTCGCAGGCGGCGACCTGAGCGCCATGAACCTCCATCGCCACGCCCGGGAATTCCCGGGGCCCCTGGCACGCCTTGACCTGCGGGACCTGCCATTCCGGGACGGCTGCGCCGACGGCATCCTCTGCGCCTACACCAGCTGGGGCTACTTCGCCACGGACGCCGAGAACCAGCGCCAGCTGGACGAGTTCGCCCGGGTTCTCCGCCCGGGGGGCACGCTACTCCTGGACCTGGCCGGCCGGGGCTTCTTCCTGCGGGCCCTGGCGACCCTGGACGATTCCTGGTACGAGGTGGAAGGCCTCTACCGGGAACGGGTGCGCCTGAGTTCGGACGGCCGGCGCTTCCTCACGGACCGGATCATGGACGGCGTCCGTTTCCAGCACGACATCTGGATCCCCACCGACGAGGAAGCCCGGGCGGGCCTAGAGGCGGCCGGCCTGGAAATCGACACCGCGTTCGGAAACGTCCGGGGCGCCCCCTGGAACCCCTTCGCCGAGCGCTGGATCTACCGGGCCACGAAGCCCTGAGTCTTAAGGCCCGTTTCTGCAGCATCTGCAACGAAGCAGGGCCCCCTTGCGGGGGCCCTGGTGAACCGGTAAGCCGGGTTCTGTCGTGGGACGTCATTCCTCTGGGATGGCCATCACTGACCACCTCAAGCGACCTACCCGCTGGCTCGATCGGGCCGATCCTCTCTTCCGAAGAAGCACGCCAGCCTATTTGGTCTTGCTCCGTGGGGGGTTTACCTAGCCCGTCCTGTTGCCAGGAACGTCGGTGGGCTCTTACCCCACCCTTTCACCCTTACCTGATCCC
>DBME01000177.1 GCA_002298155.1 Holophagaceae bacterium UBA706
AGCCCATGCGCCTGCTGATCTGCGCCTTTTTCACCCTGTCCCTGGCCGCGGCTCCCCCCAAAGCGGAGGCCTGCGTCGAGTGCCACGACACCGTCAACCTCGAGACGTTCCACACCCGCAGCCACGGCGGCGTGGCCTGCGTCCAGTGCCACACGGCGATCAAGGCCCTTCCCCACGACGAGAAGCTCCCCCCGGTGCAGTGCGTGCGCTGCCACAGCCACCAGGTGAAGGATTTCGCCATGAGCGTCCACGGCATCGCCAAGGCCAAGGGCAAGGAGCACGCCCCCACCTGCGGCTCCTGCCACGGAAAGACCCATGACATCGTGGGCCGCGGCAATGCCGGTTCCCAGGTGGCCCGTAAGAACATGGCCGCCACCTGCGGCAAATGCCACGCCCCGGATTTCCTGGCCAAGCTGGAGACGCGGCTGCCCCACCGCACGTCGCGGATGGCGCTTTCGCCAGAAGAGGTGAAATAGGCCCTACATCATGGTGAAACCACGGTCGGCGAGGAACCCCCTCATGTGCGGCCGGGCTTCACGTCCGACCAGGGCCTTCATCTCCAGGCTCCAGGTACTGTCCTTGGCGCCACCGGAGCGTTCCCGGTAGTAGGCGCGCATCTCCTCGTCATAGGCCGCGATCGCTTCCGCTTGGCCTGCCCCGGGATAGACATCCTCCCCCAGCACCGCGGCCAGGGGCAGGCGAGGCTTCACGGCGGGGTTCTGGTCGGGGTGGCCCAGGCAGAGCCCGAAAACCGGGTAGACCTGACGCGGCAGGGCGAGGAGGTCTGAAACCGCCTGGGGGTTGTTGCGGAGCCCACCGATATAGCAGGCCCCCAGCCCCATGGACTCCGCCGCCACGACGCAGTTCTGGGCCAACAGGGCCGCGTCGACGGTGGCCAGGATGAAATGCTCCGTCATGCCTTCGCAGAAGGTTCCGCCCTGGCCTTCGCACGCGAGCCTGGCCCGGTTCAGGTCCGCGCAGATCACGAGGAATGCCCCGGCGGAGGCGACATGGGCCTGATTGCCGGCGAACTCGGCAAGGCGCTCACGCTTGGCCGCATCACGAACGCGGATGACCGTGACGGCCTGGATGTTGCTGGAAGTCGCGGCGGCCTGGCCGCACCGGACGATCTCGGACACCTGCGCATCCGTGACGGTTTCGGACGTGAATTTGCGGATGGACCGGTGGGCACGCAACAACCGCAGGGTTTCATTCATGGTGAGCTCCAGGGCAGCGGCCTCGCCCAGTATGCGCCAGGGTGATCCGGCCATCCCCGTGAAAGCCGCCTGGATTACCCCCATAATGAAGGCATGAGGAAAGCCGTCCCCGCCGACATCCCCGAACTGGTCCGCGTCATCAACCGCGCCTACGAGGCCGAGGCCTTCTGCATCGCGGGAGACCGCACCCACGCGGAGGAAGTGGCGTCCTTCATGGAGGCCGGCGTCTTCCTGGTGCTCCCGGACGGGGCGGACCGCCTGCGGGGGTCGGTGTTCCTTCGGCGGGAAGGGGAGATCCGCTGGTACCTGGGGCTCCTGTCCGTGGACCCGGACTTCCAGGGCCAGGGCCTGGGGCGGGTCCTCGTGGAGGGCGCGGAAGCCTTCTGCCGGCGCGAAGGGGGGAAGTTCCTGGATCTGACCGTGGTCAGCGCGCGCCAGGAGCTCTTCACGTTCTACGGGCGCCTGGGGTTCTCCCCCAACGACGTGCTGCCGTTCCGGGCACCCGAGAAGCTGAAGGTCCCGTGCCACCTCGTCAAATTCACCAAGGCACTGCTGCCGGCCCTGGAGCTGTAGCGGCCAGGTCAGAGCGGGGGTCCACCCACGGCCTTCATGTAGAGCGCCGCATCCTCGCCGTCGCGGTAGTAGGCCCGGCGGATGCCCTGGAAGCACCAACCTTCACCCTCGTACAAGGCCCGGGCCGCGGCGTTGGACACCCGCACCTCCAGATGCAGGGTGGCGACGCCCATGCGCACCAGATGGGCCTCGCTGTGGCGCAGGAGCTCCCGCCCGTGGCCGGAACGGCGCAGGGAGGGGTCCACGGCCACCCGAAGCAGTTCGGCCTCCTGGGCGGCCTCGATGACCCGCCAGCGGGCGAAGCCGTTGCGGGGCGAGGCCCAGGCGTGGTCGTTCTCGTCCAGGGGGCCCCAGGGCTCCCCGAAGCATTGGCGGTCCAGGTCCTCGAGCCACGCGGGCAGGTGGGAGCCGGGGCCGAGGTGGGTGATCAACGGGCGTGCCCCCGGCGCAGGGCCTCGGAGAGGTGCACGGAGGCCTCGGGGAAGTTCAGCTCGGCGTCGGTCTCGCGCAGGTAGAAGGGCACCAGGGGCGCTTCCGGGGGGCCCAGGGGCAGGTCCCGGCACAGCGCGGCCAGACCCGCGAGGGTCGCGGCCTCCTCGTCGGGGAGGGCCACGGGGGGATGGGGCAGGTGCGGCAGGGCCCGTTCCCGGAATCCCGCGGGAGCCCACCAGGGTGCGCCGTCCACGAGCCGGGCCAGGTCGGCCAGGGGCACCTTCAGGGCGGGGCTGCCGGCGCCGTCGCCCCAGAGCTGGGCGAAGGCCTCCTGGCGCTGTCCGTCCAGGACGATCCACGCGGGACCGGCCACGCCGGCCTCGCGCAGGGCCCGGCCCCGCAGTTCGAAGGCGGAGAAGCCCCAGGTGGGCAGGCCCGTGAGGGCGAGGCCCTCGGCCGTGGCCACGCCGATGCGCAGCGAGGTGAAGCCCCCGGGTCCCACGCAGGCCACGACCCCGGTCAGGTCCCGGGGAGAGGCGCCGGCGGTGGCCAGGAGTTCCTCGAGGGTGGGGAGCAGCGTGCCGCTATGGCTCCTGCCGACACCCACGTCCACGCCCCGCGTCCACGTCCTGCCATCCTGCACCAGAGCCAGGTGGAGTCGTTCGGTGGTGGTGTCGATGCCCAGGATCAACGGCGTTCTCCCGAGGAAACAAAACGGCCCCCGAAGGTGGGGGGCCGCTTCGGGAATCCGGTCGGACTAGACGTTCTTGATGACGCGGCCCGCCTGGATGCAGGAGGTGCACACGCGGAGCCGCTTGGGGACGCCGGCCACCAGGGCGCGGACGTGCTGGATGTTGGGATTCCAGCGGCGGTTGGTGATGTTGTGGGCGTGGGAGACGTTGTGCCCGAACTGGGGCTTCTTACCGCACACTTCGCACTGTCGGGACATGGGAACCTCACGAACACAAGATGGCCTAAGCCAGAGAAAGATCAGTCTAGCAAGAAGTCCCCGGAAGGCAAGGCATAAAATCCACACCTTGCGCGGCCGTGGACCCGCGCCGATGGTGGGTGCACCTTCGGGGAGTCCCCCATGGACGGTGCCGTCTGGGCCCTCGCCTTCACCCTGCTGCCCTGGCCCGAGCGCCGCAAAGCGGAGCTATGGGCNNNCTGATCCCGGACTTCCGGGACCAGGCGTCGCGGAGGGGGGCCCGCCTGGTCCTACCCGGAGACGGCGAGGCCGACCATCTCCTGCCCCTGCTCCCCTACCCCGTGGCCCTCTGGGTGCGGGGCACCCTGCCCCAGGCCGGACGGGCCCTGGCCATGGTGGGAAGCCGGCAGGGCAGCCTCACCGGCCGGGAACGCACCCGCCGCTGGGCCCGCCACATCGCCCAGGCCG
>DBME01000003.1 GCA_002298155.1 Holophagaceae bacterium UBA706
CGAGGGCAAGCGCTGCGCCGAGAGCATCTTCTTCAGCTACCACCGCCAGCACCGGGTGGACATCCGCGTCATGCGGATCTTCAACACCTACGGCCCCCGCATGCACCCCAACGATGGCCGGGTGGTCTCCAACTTCATCATGCAGGCCCTCCGGGGCGAGCCCCTGACCCTGTACGGGGACGGCAGCCAGACCCGGTCCTTCTGCTACGTGGACGACCTTGTGGACGGCCTGGTGCGGGCCATGGGCGACGACGTGGACCAGCCGGGCCCCGTGAACCTGGGTAACCCCGACGAACGCACCATGCTGGAGCTGGCCCAGACCATCATCCGCCTGGCGGATTCCAGCTCCACCATCGACTTCAAGCCCCTGCCCCAGGACGACCCACGGCAGCGGCAGCCCGATATCCAGCTCGCCAGGCGTCTCCTGGGCTGGGAGCCGCGCATGGCGCTGGAGGAGGGGCTGCGCCGGACCATCGCCTATTTCAGGGAGGTCCGGGAAGGACCCCAGGGGACTGTTTGAACCGGCCGGAAGGCCTCAGACCCTGCCCGTGAGCAGAAGGATCGCCAGGATGATCAGGATCAGCCCCATGCCGCCGCTGGGATAGTAGGACCACTGCCGGCTGTGGGGCCACACCGGGAGCGATCCGAAGAGCATGAGGATCACGATGACGATCAGTACGGTACCGAGCATGTCTTTCTCCTGTCAGTTGGATTTGGAAACAGCGTTCTGGCGGGCCGCGCCGGCCCTCACCCGTGCCCCGCGCCTTCGCCGGAGTGCCGGCGGGTGACCGCCAGCATGATGCCGATTCCCAAGGCCAGGACGCAGAGGATCAGCGTCCATCCCGTGCCGATCCGGGTCAGCACCCCCCATTTTCCGAGGGCCGCCAGGACTCCCAGCACCAGCACGGCATAACCGACAAAGAAGAGGCCGGTCCAGTTCATGGCCGGCGCCGGTACTCGGACCGCAGAAGGATGGGGACCAGGGTCCCCGGTGCATGGCGGCTGCGGAGCGTGGCCTGATGGAATTCCACGGCCGCGGCCCGGATTTCGAACAGGACCCACAGGGCCAGGATGAACAGAACGAGCGACATGGTCGGCTCCCGTGCGGCTGGCGCAAGGTGCCCCGTGCCGTCCCAATTGGGGAGCAGCATCCATGCCACAAGGCAAATCTCTATCCATCTAGTAGTTACGTAATTCCTTCGCCGTCGCGCCGGAGAAGGTCGTCACCTTGATGGGCCGGTACCTTCAATTCGAAGGGGCCCCACCCTTGCGCTGGGACGACCGGGGGTTGGCGATCATGCCGAAGTCCCGCAGCCTCCGGTACAACGTCGTCACCCCGATGCCCAGCTGCTCCGCGGTGCGGGTCTGGTTGCCGCCGTTCAGCTCCAGGGCCGCCAGGAGGTAGTCCTTCTGCACATCCTCCAGGCGCCGGACCCCTTCCGTCGCGGCCATGGGCTTGGCCGACGCCGAACGGATCTCCTCGGGGAGATCCTCGACCTCCACCCGGCCCCGGGGCGCCAGCGCCGCGGCGCGCTCCATGGCGTTCTCCAGTTCCCGGACATTGCCGGGCCAGTCATGGCGCAGGAGCAGATCGGCCACGCCCGGCGCGAAGCCGCTGATGGGCCGGTTCATCCAGCCCGCCGCGCTGGCCAGGAGGGCCCGGGCCAGGGGCAGGATGTCCTCCCGGCGTTCGCGAAGGGGGGGCACATGCAGTTCCACCACCTTGAGCCGGTAGTAGAGGTCCTGGCGGAAGGAACCGTCCGCCACGCCCTGGGCGAGGTCCTTGTTCGTGGCGGCGATGATCCGCACATCCACCTTCCGGTCATGGTTCTCCCCCACGCGCCGGATCTCCCGTTCCTGGATGGCGCGGAGCAGCTTGGTCTGCATGCCCTGCGACACCTCCCACACCTCGTCCAGCAGGAGGGTGCCCCCCTGGGCCGCCTCGAAGAGCCCCGGCCTGTCCTGCACCGCGCCCGTGAAGGACCCGCGCGCATGGCCGAACAGCTCGCTCTCCAGGAGGTTCTCGGCGATGGCCCCGCAGTTCACGGCCACGAAAGGACCCGCATGGCGCATGGATTCCTCGTGCACGAACCGCGCGATGCGTTCCTTGCCCACGCCGCTCTCCCCCGTGATGAGGAGCGTCGAATCCACCTTGGAGGCCCGACGGGCCAGATCCACCAGGTGGCGCATGGCCGTGCTCCGGACGATGATCCCCCGCAGGGGCTCATCCATCTCGGGCGATACCTGGACCAGGGCCCTGCGGCGGGCGGAGAGCTGCCGCTCGGCCTTCTTGAGCGAATCCACCACCCGCTGGAGGGAGATATCCAGGGATTCCGCCAGACTGTCGGCCTCGAAGTACCGCAGTTCCTCGGCGCGCTCGTCGCCCCAGGCCTCCCGCGTACGGCTGTGCAGGTGGCACTGGTCATCCCCCTTGCCCCGGCACGCGTCCTCGAGGACGAAGATCTCCTGCCCGGAGACCCGGCTCAGGAAGCCGCTGATGAGGCCGCACAGGGTCCAGCAGACCGGTCCGCCGCAGGGACCGAAGTGCAGGGCGTGCTGCTCGGCTTCATAGGATGCGACCAGGACCAGCCCTTCCTTGGCCAGGGGGTCGAGGCTTCCCTCCCCGGCCCGGAAGAGCCCCTCCATGGCATTGATGCGCGTTCCCGCACAGCGCAGGTCATGGTCCGACTCCCAGGTGAACTCGGCCTTCATGGCCTCCGCCATGCGCCACCCATGGGCGAAGCCGAACTGCGTCAGCAGCGTGCGCGCCGCGGCGAAACCGAAGTTCTCGACGAGGTACTTGCGCAGGATGCCCATGGAGAAGGCGTCCAGGAGGATGGCCCGCTGCCCAGCGAAACGGATCGTCCCCCCGTCGGCATCGAGCTCGAGCAGTTCCCGATAGTCGAGTTCTTCGACACGCATGGAGGCCTCTTGCGGTCGATTTGACGGCGGCGCCCTTCAAATCGAATGAGTATCCCACGGCTTCGCACCTGCTCATGTATTTAATTATTTGTAATCATGGCATTTAGTTAATTGGTGCGAAAGATGCACTTGTTGGCGAGTGGAGAATCCACCCAAAGCATCCAGACTCGTCTGGGTCGTTTTTTTCCACATCCCCCGGAGCCACGATGTTCATCACCGAAGCCCTTCCCGGCCACCCGGACGCAACCCCTTCCGACGGCACCACCTTCCGCGTGTCGCTGGGAATCGTCGACGGCCTGCCGGCTGACCTGGATGCCCCGGTCCGCTGCGAAAGCGTCCTTTGCTGCGATGTCACCGTGAACGCTTCCGGCGCCGAATCCCTCGTCGCATGGATCTGATCGCCATGGCGGGTCGGCGGTTCCCCCTTTTGAATCCTGCCTTCGGCCAGGGAACCGCGAAGCGGCCCCATGCTGCCCCGCTCACCTATCCCAAGACCATCGCCGCCTCCCTCGCATCGGCGGTCATCCTCTACGCCCTGTCCTGCGAGGGGCAGCTCGCGCGCCCGCCCCATGGCCGGATCAAGGCCAGGGGCCCCTCCCACTCCCAGGCTTCCCTCGCGGCGGCCCCTTTGAACGGCAGAGCCGTGTCCTTGAGCGGCTCGGCCACTCCGGTAGACGCATCAGCGCCCAAGCCTGCCCAGTGAACCCATCGGGGACGCAGGTCCCCACCAGGAGCCCCACATGAAATTCCCACGCGCTTCAGGCCTGCTCGGCCTGGCTGCGGCCGCCATCGTCGCGGCGCCGCCGGCCTCGGCCCAGGACCCGGGCCTTTATGTCGGCCTGAACTTCGGCCGGTCCCATTCCATGATCGACGAAGACCATATCACCAGCGAACTCCTGGGCTCCGCCTTCAACACCCTCTCCATCTCCCGGGACAGCCGGGACCAGGGCGGCAAGGTCTACCTCGGCTATCGCTTCAACCGCTTCTTCGACCTGGAGGGCGGCTACTTCGACCTGGGACGCTTCGGTTTCACCTCGACCATGGCCCCCGCGGGGACCCTGGAGGGACGGATCAAGGTCCAGGGCGTGAACCTCGATCTGGTCCTGCACCTGCCCTTCACGGAGCGGTTCTCCGCCTTCGTCCGGGGCGGCGTGGCCAACGCCAGGACCGAGGACACCTTCACCGGTACCGGCCTGGTGCCGGTGACCGATCCCAATCCCAGCAAACGGGACACCCGCCCGAAGTTCGGCCTGGGCCTCCAATATGATTTCACCCGCCACATATCGCTTCGCGCCGAAGCGGAACGATACCAGATCAACGACGCCGTCAACAGCCGGGGCGATGTGGATCTGGTTTCACTGGGCCTCCTGGTGCGCATGGGCAGAAAAGCCCATGCGGCGCCACCGGTCTACGTGTCGCAGGTGGCCGAGCCCGCCTATGTGGCGCCCGCCCCCGCGGTGGAGCCCAAGCTCGTCATCGTCCCGGTGGCGACCCCCACCCAGAAGTACTGCACCATCCTGGACATCCAGTTCGAGGTCAACGAGGACGGTATCCAGCGCGAGGACAGGGAGAAGCTGGCCGTGGTGGGCACCTTCATGACAAAGTACCCCGAAACCACCGCCCTCATCGAAGGCCACACCGACAACGTCGGCACCGACGAGCACAACATGCAGCTGTCCCAAAGCCGGGCCGAGAACGTCGCCCGCTACCTGGAGGACACGTTCCATCTCGCACCGCCACGCTTCACCGCGGTCGGCTACGGTTCCTCCCAGCCCATCGCCGACAACGCCACCGAGGAGGGCAAGCGCAAGAACCGCCGAATCGGGGCCGTGATCGCCTGCGCCAGCGACATCGAGGGACTCACGGTCGCACCGGCCCGCATCACCATGGCCCTGCTCATGGAATACGACCGGAACAAGGCCGACGTCAAGCCGCAGTATGCCGACGAGCTCCGCAAGGTCGCCACCTTCCTCAACGCCAATCCCACGGCCACCGCGACGGTGGAAGGGCACACCGGCAACCTCCAGGCGACGCCCGAGCTGGCCCAGCAGATTTCGCTGCTGCGGGCCCAGAACGTCGTGGACTACCTGGTCGAACATCTGAACGTCCAACGTTCACGCCTCACCGCCGAAGGGTTCGGCAGGGGCCGGCGCATCGCCTACAACACCAGCGTGGAGGGCCAGCAGGAGAACCGCCGCGTGAACATCATCATCAACTACACCCGATGACGAACCTGACCTCCATCCTCCCGTGCCCATCGGGCCGGAAGGCTTCCCCATCCCCAGTCCCGAAAGGAACCCCATGCACCTGATTCATCTCCCCTACATCCTGGCCGCCCTGACCTTGCAGGCCCAGGCTCCCCCGCCTCCCCCGGACACCGTGCCCCTCTACCGGGTGGCGATCGTTCAAAGTTCGGCCAAGGCCATCAACTACCGCTACATGAAATCCTCCACCAAGATCGATTTCAAGGGCACCGTCCTCGCCCCGAAGGCCGAAGGCATGGCCAAGATCTCCAGCGAGGCCACCACCACCCACATCAAGGCCAAGTTCGAGAGCCTGCCCTCCCCCTCGCAGTTCGGCCCCGAGTACCTCACCTACGTCATGTGGGCCATCTCACCGGAGGGCCGGGCCACCAACTTGGGTGAGCTGCTGGTGAAGCGAGGCAAGGCCAAGCTCCAGGTCACCGAGCCCCTGCAGACCTTCGGCCTGATCGTCACGGCCGAGCCGTATTTCGCCGTGACCCAGCCCAGCGACGCGGTCGTGCTCGAGAACAGCATGCGGCCGGACACCGAGGGCAAGGTCGAACTCATCGACGCGAAGTTCGATCTGCTCAAGCGGGGCATCTATCACCTGGACACCATGGCCGCCGCCCCCGCGGCCATGGATCCCGCCACCCCCTTCTCCGTGTATCAGGCCCGGAACGCCGTGGCCATCGCCAAGGCCGAGGGCGCCGGAACCTATGCCGCGGAGGCCTTCGGCAAGGCGGAAGGCCAGCTGGCCCAGTCCGAATCCACGACCCTGGACACGAAGGAGCGGTCCCGTGCCGCCCGCGAAGCCGTGCAGAGCGCCGAGGATGCCCGGAGCATCTCCGTGAAGCGTGCGCAGGCCGAAGCCCAGGAGAAGGAGAAGGCCCAGGTCCAGGCCCGCCTGGAGGAAGCCCGCAAGGAGTCCGAGGCCTCGGCCCGGGAAGTGGACCAGGCCCACGAGACCCTGGCCACCGCCGCCCAGGCCCAGAGGGAAGCCAAGCGGGAAGTGTCCGACCTGCGGGCCCAGCTTCTGACCCAGCTCAACGCCGTCCTGGAGACCCGGGCCACCGCCCGGGGGCTCATCGTCAACATGGCCGGCATGACCTTCAAGACCGGCGCATCCGAACTGCTGCCGGCCTCCCGGGAGAAGCTCGCCAAGATCGCGGGCATCATCCTGGCCCACCCGGGGCTCAAGGTGGAAACCGACGGCTACACCGACAGCACCGGGTCCCCGGACGTGAACATCAAGCTCTCCACGAAGCGTGCCGAAGCCGCCCGGGACTTCCTCGTGGCGCAGGGGGTACCCCCGGACGCCATCGTCTTCCACGGCTTCGGTGAAGCCGACCCCATCGACACCAATGCCAACCCCGCGGGCCGGCAGCGCAACCGCCGCGTGGAGCTGGTCGTTTCCGGGGCCGGCATCACCGGTGACCTGCCGAAGTAAGCGTTCGGGTTCCGGATTGGCGCCCAGATCGTTTTCGTTGAAAGTGCCTGGC
>DBME01000029.1 GCA_002298155.1 Holophagaceae bacterium UBA706
GCCGTGGGCCCCAGGCGGCCCAGGACGATGGCCGCGGCCTCACGTCCGCGGGCATCACCGCCCGCCAGGGCGCGCAGGGCCTGGGGCAGGGCCTGGGCTCCCTGGGCGCTGAGGGTCTGCACGGCCTTCCAGCGCCGGGCAGGGTCGGGGTCGCCCAGGTCCTGCCCCGGCCGCCGGCAGGGCCGCTGCAAGGAGGAGGGTGATCAGGGGCAGGGTGGACATGGCCATGGGCGGCTCCCGATGGGCGGGGTGGATGCCTCCAAGCTTGGCCGGAAACCGGGGCGGGCGCCAACCGGGACCGTTCGCAGGGAGGACCGCGCGGGGCCCCGGCAGGCCCTCAGAAGTACAGGGCCTTCCCCGCCTCCACGCAGGCGGCTGCGTAGAGGTACATGGAGGCGGACCAGGTCTGCCAGTCCTGCCCGCAGGGCGAGCCATCCTGGGCGCGGATCCACTCGTTGAACCCGAAACCTTCGGCCACATGCCGCCGTTTCCGCACAAGCTCCGTGAGGACCAGGAGCTTGCGTTCCGCCAGCCGCTGGCGCCCCGCGGCCACCAGGGCGGCGACGTAGAACCCGCACACGAAGGGCCAGATGCCGCCGTTGTGGTACTCGCCGGGCATGTTGAACTGGGCGCAGCGGGGCTGCCAGTCCCTGTCCGTGGGCAGCATGAAGGGGAAGAAACAGGGCGGGATGTCCAGGGCCAGTTCCCCGCGGGCGCGCATGTCGTCGCACTCCCCCTCGATCCACGCCACCATCCGCTGGATCCGGGTGGGGGAGGCCAGGCCCGTGAGGATGGCCAGGCTGTTGCCCAGCAGATCGCACCGTTCGTCCCGGAGCACCTTGTAGGACCACAGCGCATAGGTGGGCCGGCCCCGGATGGCGAGGCCTTCGATGGGGTGGTTGCGGTCCACGTGGTCGTCGGGGCCGTTCAACGCCTGACGCAGGGCGTCGGCGCGGTCCGGCTGGTCCAGAAGGCGCAGGTAGCCGTGGACCAGGGCGTTCACATAGAGCCCGTGGCCCAGCACCCAATGTTCATCCCGCCAGTCGCTCGTGGGCTGCTGGGCCACCAGCACCCGGTCGTCGGTGGTCTGGTACTCCATCCAGCGCAGGGCCTTGCGCCCGGGGCGCTCCAGGTACCGGGCGTCCCCCGTGATGCGCCGAAGGATGCCCAGGACCAGGAGGAAGAGGGGCGTGGTGTCGCTGGCGCCGCGGTCCTCGGGGTCGTGCACGAGGGAGGGGATGTGGCCGAGCCGGCTCTGGTTCCGGGCGAGGGTCGCCATCACCCGCCGCAGCGACGCCAGGAGGGTCTGGTTCCCCGAGGCCAGGATGCCCAGGGCCGAGATGAGCAGGTCGCGGGTGTAGGGTTCGGGATAGCCCCAGCCCGCGGTGCGCGGCAGGCCATCGAAGGGCCCTGCTGCATTGTGGAGAAGCACCGCCACCGCGGCGCGGCGGGCGTCCTCCACCTCGGCGGGCATCGTGCTGTTCGAGATCCATTCCATGGGAGGCTCCGGAGGAGGCCGCCCTCGGGCGGCGTGCGGGTCCTTCACGTGAGCCCCAGCTGCTCCGTGAGGGTTTCGACGAGTTGGCGGGCCACCTGGCGGTAGTCGAACCGGGCCACCACCCGTTCCCGGCCCGCGGCGCCCATGCGGGCGCGCAGGTCCGGATCCTTGAGCAGCAGCGGGAGGTACGCGGCGATGTCGTCGACGCTCGCGCGGTAATCGGCCACCCGGGGCTGGTCGAACACCACATGGGTGTCCGGCGCGAAGCCCGCCTCGGGGCCCAGGATGGTTCCGGTGATGCGGATCTCCTGCGCGACGCCCGCCAGGAAGGCGGTCTCGCCATGGACCAGGGTGTCCAGCATGGCCATGGCCCGGATGCCGATGACGGGCTTCCCGCAGGCGCCGGCCTCCACCTGGGGCATGCCGAATCCCTCCAGCCGGGATGGCGCGAGATACACGTCGCAGGCGGCGATGAGGTAGGGCATGAGATCGCGGGAGACGCGATGCGCCGGGAAGCTCACCCGGTCCGCGATGCCGAGGCTCAGGGCGAGGGCCTCGTCCAGGCCGTTCTGCACGGCCGTGCGGGGCTGGGGCCATACCTTGCAGACATAGCGCCATTCGGGAAGCGAGTCCTGCACCCGGGCCAGGGCCTCCATGACCTCCCGCGCGCCCTTGGAGGCCGCGTCACCGCCCACGGTGAGGAGCATCAGCTGGTCTGGGGCGACGCCGAGGATCTCCCGGGCGGCGCGCACCTTGGGATCAGCGGGGTCCCGGGGCATGAAGGCATCGGTGTCGCAGCCCACGGGCAGGACCACCATGTGGTCGCTGCGGATGCCGTCCCGGTGGAAGGTCTCCTTCACCCAGGTGGCGGTCACCAGGATGAGGGGCAGGACGTTGAGCTCATGCCGGTAGTTGGCCACGTACCCGTCGGCCAGGAGCCAGGGCACGGCCCGCATGCCGAAGCGCTGGGGATGGGCCACGATGTCGGGATAGTCGCCCCAGAAGCCCACGCCTACGACGGCATCGGGCTTGAACCAGCGGTAGTGCCACTCCTTTTCGAGGTCCGAGCGGATGTGTGCCGCCCGCGCCTCGACGCCGATCTCGAGGAGACCGCGGTAGAGGAGGTCCCCTTGGGTGGCCAGGCCGCCGGGGGCGGGTGGGTAGTCGTAGAGCACGAGGACCTTCATGGCTGGGTGGACTCCACAGATGGCTGGGATGCGGTTAAGAACGGCGGGCCGTGCTTCTGGAAGGCTTCCTCGCGCGGCGTGGCGCGGGCTTCCCAGGAGGTGGGCCTGAAACCGTAGATTCCGGTGATGATGGCGGACTTCTCCTCCCAGACCGGATCGGGGAGGGGCACGAACAGGGAGGCTTCGAGCCGGGCCCGGGGCAGGTGCGCGCCGCCGCCGTCCTCGTAGGCGAAGGTCCACAGGGCACGGCAGCGGAGGGCGCCGGAAACCAGCAGGGAGGTCACGGCCCTGGAGGTTTCCTCGTGCCGCAGGTGCCGCGAATACTCGCCCTCGGGGGCGTGGGTGAGGATCAGGTCGAAGTCCCTGCCCGGCAGGAGGGCCTGGACCAGGGCCTCGACCCGGGCGGGCTCCTGAGGCGTCTGCTCGGGGCCATCATCCAGATCTCCGATGCGGCCACGGGCCCCAAGGCGGGCCATGGCCCGGTGGAAACGCGGCGCCCGGTCCGCATCGCCGCCCCGGCACAGCGCCGCCACCACCACGGACCATTCGGGATGGAGGAGAAGAAGCCCGCCGGCCCAGAGGATCTCATCGTCCGGATGGGCAACCACCACCGCGACCGTGCGGATGGCGTGCGTTGGTTCATGACCCTTCATTGCGGCTCCATGGGGAGGCGACGCAACGGATCGAATGGGGGAAGCTCGGAGGGCGCATCGTCTGAGTTCAAGACCCTGACGCTTGGACAATACCATGAACACGGGTGGACGTTTGGATTAATCCGTTGCTAAGGCCAATATCCAGCCGTATATTGCCCACAGCGTTAGGTCGTCGGGCGTGACGGCCACCTTCCGGATTCTGCGCGCTCAAGGGGAGCGTATGGGTTCAGGAAGGATGCCAGGTCTGCTTGGAACGGCCCCGATGCGCGGCCGTGGCCCAGAGGTGGACGCATGGTGAGGATCCTTCGCTTCGGGCCTCGGCTTCGGCCGGACCCCTGCCGGGTGGCTTCGTCCTGCCGCCGGCTTCCCGTATCACTCCCGCGATACGTTCCCCCCATGCTCCGCAGGTGAATCCCATGAAAGCGAACCCTCCCCGTTTCCGCATGGAACACCTTCTCAAACGGTTCGCCCCCTTCGAGCCCGGCGCCCAGCGGCCGGCCTGGCAGGATGCCCCCGCGGAGGGCTATGGCGAAGTGATGTACGACATGCTTTCACCCGAGGAGCGCTTCCGTCTGGTCCAGGAACTGCGGATCCACCACGCCGAGCTGGAGATGCAGAACGAGGAACTCCAGCGTTCCCACCAGGAACTGGAGGCGGCCAGGGACAACTACCGGAGCCTGTATGATCGTGCGCCCGTAGGCTATTTCACGATCAGCGACCGCAGCGCCGTGCTGGAGGTGAACCTCACGGGGGCCGACATGGTGGGGAAGGAGCGGAGCGAACTGCTCACCCTTCCGTTCACGAGCATGATCCATCCGGAGGACATGGGGCTCTATTACGCGCGGCGGAAGATGATCTTCGGGGCGGAGGGCCCCCAGAGCTTCGACATCCGGCTGCTGGATGGCCAGGGGGGATTCCGGTGGGTCAACCTCCAGGGCGTCCTCACCTCGGACCACCGGGGCGTGCATGCCTGGCTGGCCACCCTCAGCGACATCCAGGTGCGCAAGGAGGACGAGGCCGCCCTGCTGCAGGGCCAGAAGCTGGAGTCCATGGGGATCCTGGCCGGAGGTGTCGCCCACGACTTCAACAACCTCCTCACGGTGATGCTGGGGCACCTGGAACTGGCCCAGGTCATCGACCCCGGCGGCAAGGAAGCCCATCTGGCCGTGGTGCGGGAATCCATCCTGCGGGCGGCGGCGCTCTGCAAGCAGCTGCTCGCCTACGCGGGCAAGGCGGAGTTCCAGAGGGAGCCGATCCGCGTGAACGACATGCTGGAATCCTGCGCCGCCTTCCTGCACATCTCCGTCGCCAAGACCACGGAAATCCAGTTCGACCTGCACCCGGACCTGCCCCTCCTCGAAGGTGACGCGGCGCAGCTCGAGCAGGTGGTCATGAACCTGGTGGTCAATGCCTCCGAAGCCCAGCGTGGCGGGGGCGGCAAGGTGGTGATCCGCACCCGGGCGGGACGCCTTGAAGCGGCGGACATGGACGCCTTCGTGCCCGGGACGAAGCTCGAGCCCGGCGCCTACGTGGTCCTGGAAGTGGCCGACAACGGCAACGGCATGGAGCCGGCGACCCTGAAGCGGATCTTCGATCCGTTCTTCACCACCAAGTTCACGGGGCGCGGCCTCGGGCTCGCGGCGCTCCTGGGCATCATGCGCGCCCTGGGAGGCGGGGTCCAGGTGCGGAGCACGCCCGGCGAGGGCACCACCTTCGAACTGTGGTTCCCGGCCTTGGAGGCCAGCGAAGAGGATCAGGTCTCCGCCGCCCCGGAGCTCCTCGCCCCTGAATTCCACGGCACCGGAACCATCCTGATCGTCGATGACGAGGCGATGCTGCGGGATGTGCTGGGCATGATGCTGGACACCCTGGGATTCGAAATCCTCCAGGCCGCCAACGGCCAGGAAGGGGTCGACGCCTACCGGAGGGCGGCGGGCAGGATCAAGCTGGTGCTCATGGACCTGACCATGCCCCGCATGGGCGGGCTCGAAGCCACCCGCAGGATCCTCGAGGAGTTCCCGGACGCCCGTATCGCCCTCATGAGCGGGTACGTCCAGGAACCGGTCTTCGAGCTGCCTGAAGGGGCCCAGCTCTGGGGCTTCCTGAGGAAACCCTTCACCCGGGCGAACCTCCTGCAGGTGCTGATGGCAAGCCTGGAGCGGGACGAGCGGGCTTCCCTCTAGATCGAAGGCTCAGTTTCCCGCGGACATCAGCCAGGCCCGCAGGGCGTCGGTGACGGCCCGGGGTTGTCCCAGGGGCGACAGGTGTCCGCAGTCCTCCAGGATGACCAGGTTGGCCCCCTGGATTCCCGCGGCCATCTCCTCGTGGACCTCCACGGACGTAATGGCGTCCTGCCGGCCGCACAAGACCAGGGTCGAACATTGGATGTCCTTGAGTCCGGGCCGGCTGTCCATTCGCTCCATCATCGCCCGCTGCTGCCTGCGGAAGACCTCCTTGCCCATGGCATGCGCCATTGCCTTGATGAGGCCCACCTGCCCGGCATCCGCCAGGTGGTCCGGATGAACCAGCTTGGGAATGAGTTCGTCCACGACGGCATCGTAGTGGCTTTCCGCCTTCTCGATGAGGGACCGCCGGGCTTCGACGCCCTCCGGCGGATCGGGACGCGCGCTGGTGTCCAGCAGCGCAAGGGCCCGGACCCGTCCCGGCGCCTGGCGCATGATCTCCAGGGCCACATAGCCGCCCATGGAAAGCCCCGCGATGGCCAGGGGGCCGGCAGGGGCCTGGGCCAAGGCGGAGCTTGCCAGGGCCTGGATGGATTCACCTCCAGCCAGGTCCGCGACCCTGGAATGGGTCACGTCGGCCAGCCCTGACACCTGGTGATGCCAAAGCCGGGCATCGCAGACGAGGCCCGGGAGGAACAGCAGGTTGGGGGGCAGCGCCATGTCATCAGCCGCGCAGATCCTTGGCGGCGTTGGTCGCGCCCGCCTTCAGGTCCTCCCCTGCGCGGGGTACGGACTCCTTGACTTCCTGCCACGCGGAGGCGGCCTTGGCCCGGAGATCGGATCCCAGGTTGCGCATCTCGTCGGCCGCGTCCGGGATTCCCGGCCGACGGTGGGCGAGGTTCGAGAAGGTGCCCTTCACCCGGCCTCCGAGATCGGCGATGTCCTTGCGGAGTTCCTTGCCCCGGCGCGGCGTGGTGAGCGCGACGGCGACACCGCCCAGGGCGAGGCCGGCGAAGAATGCGAACAAAGGGGCGTTGCGGGAGGAGTTGGTTTCAGGGTTCATGGCAGGCTTCCAGGTTGGGCGGATGGGAAGGATGCGAACCCAGGCCGGGAATTCCGGGAAGGGCATCGCCGTTGGGGACAAAGCAGGATCCATGGTCGAAAAGGCAGGGGCCGCATGGATCAAACTTGCTTAAAGTCTGGGTCCCCTCTGACGTCCCGCAAGGGGTAATACGCAACTTCAAGATACGGGTAATGGTTAGAAGGTCCGCTCACCTCCGGGGTGGAAGGTGGTAAAAAACGATCATTGGTCTCTAGCCGCGGTAGCGGCTGATGCGGGAGCATCCTGGGGCTCCACCCCGTTTATGATCGATTGCTTCAATCTGATGGGTTGATGCAGGGCCCACCGGGGCCTGCGCCCCAAAAGGCTCGGCTCCAGGGGGGTTGGGCTTTGGCCTCGAACCTGCTTCGTCGGGTGGAACCCCCCTTCGGGAAGGAGATCCTGACCATGTTGCGAAGCTTGAAGAGCCTGGATGATTTCGACGTGCGCGGCACGGACGGGGCCATCGGCAAGGTGCGGAATTTCTACTTTGACGATGAACGCTGGGTCGTTCGGTACCTGATCGTCGATACGGGCGGGTTCTGGGGAAAGGTCCATCAAGTCCTCATCTCGCCTGCGGCCTTCGGCAAGGCGGACTGGTCCACCCGGACCTTCAACCTGCGCATGAGCCGGGACAAGGTGCGGAACAGTCCCGGCATCGATCTGGACAAGCCGGTCTCCCGCCAGTTCGAGCAGGAGTACAACCGCTACTACGGCTGGCCCACCTACTGGGGCTCCGATGGGATCTGGGGACAGTGGACCTATCCGGCCGAACTGGCCCTGGGTTCGGTGCAGGAGCTCACCCCCGAGGAATTGGATGGGGATCCGCACCTGCGCAGTTCCGGAGAAGTGTGCGGCTACCATGTGCAGGCCACGGACGAGGAGATCGGGCATGTGGACGACGTCATCGTGGATGATGAAACCTGGTCCATCCGCTACCTGGTGGTCGACACCAGCAACTGGGGCATGGGGAAGAAGGTCCTGATCGCGCAGCCCTGGCTCCAGGGGATCAGCTGGGCCGATCGCAAGGTGGCCATCACCCTTCCGAAGGATGCGATCCTGGAGAGCCCCGAATGGTTGCCCGGCCAACCGGTTAATCGCGAATATGAAATGCGTCTCTACGACTACTACGGCCGCCCCGCCTATTGGCCGGAGGAACACCCGGCCCCCACGGATTCCCAGATCGTTTGAGCCCGGGCGGTTGGGCCGGGTGCCCGTTTTCGTTAAAAGTGCCTGGCCCGGAGCGACGAAGGAGCGCAGGGCCAGGC
>DBME01000140.1 GCA_002298155.1 Holophagaceae bacterium UBA706
GGGGGTGCACCAACTTAAGCTTAGGCTTCAGCCAGCGCCTTCTTCCGGGCTTCGACGACCTTGTCGGCGTCGCGGCCTTCGAGTTCCTGCAGGTGGTGGAAGGCCCAGGTGAAGGAACCCACGCCCTGGGTCTGGCTGCGCAGCTCGACGATGATGCCCTGGAGCTCGCTCTGGGGCAGGTAGCCGTCGACCACGTCCCAGCCTTCCCAGCCGGGCTTGGCGTCGAAGCCGAGGATCTGGCCGGCGCGGTGGCTGGTGATGATCTTCTGGGCCTTGGACGTGTGCTCGGAGGGCACGGAGATGTGGATCTCGAGGATGGGCTCCAGGAGGACGGGGTTGCACTGGGGCAGGCCTTCGTTCATGGCCACCCGGGTCGCGGCCTTGAAGGCCATTTCCGAGGAGTCCACGGTGTGGTACGACCCGAAGAACAGCACGGCCTCCACGTCGACGAGGGGGAAGCCCAGCGGGCCCTGCTTGCAGAATTCGTAGAAGCCGTTCTCCACGGCGGGGATGTAGTTCTTGGGGATGACGCCGCCGACGANNGCCTCCTCGATGCCCTTCTGGATGGGAGCGATGAACTCCTTGGGGATGACGCCGCCGACGATGGTGTCGGAGAACTTCAGGCCCTCGCCCCGGACGCGGGGCTTGAACTCGATGTGCACGTCGCCGAAGGCGCCGTGGCCGCCGCTCTGGTGCTTGTAGCGCCCGTGCTGCTTGATGGGCTTGCGGATGGTCTCGCGGTAGGGGATGGTGGGCTGCGCGAAGGACACTTCGACGCCCCAGCGCTTGATGCGGTCCAGGGCCACCTTCAGGTGGATTTCGCCCTGGCCCCAGATCACGCGTTCCTGGGTCTCGGCGTTGGCTTCGAGGGCGAAGGAGGGATCCTCGTCGATGAGCTTCTGGATGGCGCCGGAGAGCTTGACCTCGTCGCCGCTCTTGGTGCACTTGACGGCCAGGGCGGTCATGGGCTGGAAGGGGGCGGGCCAGGGCAGTTCCACGGCGGCGCCCGTGGTGAGGACGTCACCGGTGTGCACCGTGTCCATGCGGCCCAGGGCGATGATCTCGCCGGGGCCGGCCTTGGTGAGCTTCTCCTGCTTGGTGCCGAAGGGGCGGGTCAGGGAGCTGGGACGGCCGGCGGTGAAGTTCATGCCTTCCGTGATCTCGCCGCGCCACACGCGGGCCAGGGACTGCTTGCCGACGTGCTGCGCGTGGAGGGACTTCCACACCTGCACGAGGGGCTCGGAGCCGGCGGGGATGCCCAGGCGGGCGGCAGTGTCGGCGGGCTCAGGGCCTTCGTGGCGCAGGAGCTTGAGCAGACGGCGAACGCCCAGATCCTTGTCGGCGGAGCCGAGGAGGACGGGGACGATCTGGTCGCCCTTGAAGCCCTTGGTGAGGGTGGCGTAGACCTCCTCCTTGGTGGGGGTCTGCTCTTCCAGCAGCTTCTCCATGAGCGCGTCGTCCAGGCTGCTGATGGCTTCCAGCATCTCCTGGCGCGCGGCCATGGCCTCGTCCTTGATGGAGTCGGGGATGGGGATCTGCTCGGAGGGGTGGCCGGGGTTGGCCTTGAAGGCGCGTTCCAGGCTCAGGTCCTCGTAGCCGGTGATGAACGAGCCGGCGTGGATGGGATACTCGCGCAGGACGAGGGGGTGCGGGGACATGGGCTGCAGGGCGCGCAGGGTCTCGGCGACTTTGCCCGGGTCCGTGAGCGTGTCCACCTTGTTGAGGAAGATGGCGTGGGGGATGTTGTGGTCGTCGAGGAGCTTGAGGATCGGCGCGGCCATGGCGGCGCGGTTCGGGTCGGCTTCGACCACGACCACGGCGGCATCGGCGACCATCAGGGCGTTGACGCTCTCCTGCGAGAACTCGACGGAACCGGGGCAGTCGATGAACGTCCAGGACTCGCCGAGGTACGTGGTGGTGGCGACGGAGGCTTCGACGCTCATCTGGCGCGCCTTGGCCTCGGGCGATGCATCGCCGACGGTGTTGCCCTCCTTGACGGTGCCCTTGCGCGGGATCGCGTTGGCGGCGAAGAGGAGGCTTTCAAGGAGGGTGGTCTTGCCGGACATGTACGGCCCGACGATGGCCGCAACACGAGGCGCTGACTGGGGCTTTGGCACGGGGTATCTCCTAGGTTTGGCTTGAAAGAAACGGTTGAAGCCATCTTTCCTTCACAGCGGTCCAAAGGCAACCAAAAAGCTGGGGCGGACCGCCTCCGGACGCAACCCTGGCGGGCACGCCGGCGAGAACCGATCTCAATCAGAGGACCGGTCGGACGCTGGCCTGTCGCAAATTTGCTATTCCGAAAGGGAGAATGCGTCGTGGATCTCGGAGCCGGGCAATTGGGTCTTGAGCCAGACGTCCAGTTTTTCCGGCGACCCGAAGAGCATGTGGGCCCCCGCCCCCTGCAGCTCGTCGGCGGTGCCGAAGCCGTAGGTGACGCCCAGGGGGATCAGGCCGTTGGCCTTGCCCGAGGCCATGTCATCGGCGCGGTCGCCCACCATGTAGCCGCCGGGCTGGACGACGCCCTGCAGCCGCAGCTGGCTGAGAACCTCGCCCTTGCCCTTGTAGCGGTCCTTGGGCGCGGTGCCGAAGACCTCGTCGAAGGAGAGCAGCAGGTCGAACTCGTGCAAGACGCGGCGGGCGTAGCGCGTGGGTTTCACCGTCACCAGGTAGAGGCTGTGCCCCTGGCGCTTGAGCCGCGTGAGCATCAGGGGGATGCCTTCGTACACGCGGTGCTTGGCGATGCCCGAATCCTCGAAGTGCCGCCAGTAGGTGAGGATGGCCTGATCGAGGCGGGCGGGGTCCGCCAGGCCCGGCATCGCGGCGAAAAGCTCGCCCGGTCCGAAGCCGATGAACTTCGCCACCTCGTCGCGGGGCGGGGCATCGATGCCCATTTCCCCGCAGGTCAGCTGGATGCAGTGGACCATGGCCCTGAGGGGGTCCACGAGGGTACCGTCGAGATCAAAACAGATCAGACCCATGCAGAAACCTCCATGCAGAAGGAGGCCGCCGGGCGGGTTCCCGTCGGCCTAGAAGCGGAACGCCTTGGTGCATTCCTCGATGAACTGGATGGCGGCATCCTTGCCTTCCCACCCGTTGCTGACCACATCCTTGGATTCGAGGTTCTTGTACGTCAGGAAGAAGTGCTCCACTTCGCGGAGGAGGTGGGGCGGCAGGTCGGCCAGGGTCTCCACGTGCATGTAGTTGGGATCGCTGGCGGCCACGCTGAGGATCTTGTCGTCCTGGCCCTTGTCGTCGGCCATGCGGAGGATGCCGATGGGCTTGGCCTCGATGATGACGCCGGGGTAGGTGGCGCCCACGATGAGCACGAGGATGTCGCAGGGATCGCCGTCGGGAGCCAGGGTGTGGGGGATGAAGCCGTACTCGGCGGGGTAGTGGATGGGCGAGTAGAGCACCCGGTCCACCTTCACGAGGCTGGTCACATGGTCGATTTCATACTTCACCCTGGAACCATAGGGGATTTCCACCACAGCGTTGACGATCTGCGGCGAATTTTTCCCAGGGCCGATCATGTGAAGCGACATGGAACCTCCGTTCGACTTCCATGGTGGCACACTTATCCGCTGGCCGGGAGTCTCAGATGGACCTTGGTCCCGTGATCCAGCCGACTTTCAATATTCATCAACCCGGCGTGGGCCATGAGGATGCGGTGGCTGACGGCGAGCCCCAGGCCCGTGCCGCCCCCGAAGGTCGTGTAGAAGGGGTCGAAGATCCGGTTGAGGGCCTCCGCCGCGATGCCGCACCCGTTGTCCTCCAGGGTGATGCGCCAGTGGGGGCGCCCCTCCACCTTCTCCTTGGCGGCGGTGAGCACGAGGAGGGGGGCGGGGCGGCCCTCCAGGGCGCGCACGCCGTTCTGGATGAGGTTCACCGCCACCTGGCGCAGGAGGTCGGGGTCGGCCATCCAGGAGGCGGATGGGGGCACGCGGTTCTCCCAGCGGATCTCCTCGGGCAGGTTGCTGGCCTTGCGCACGGCCTCCCAGAATTCCGCCAGGGGCACGGGGCAGGGCTTGGGGTTGATGTCCCGGCTGAAGGTGAGGGTGTTGGCCACCAGGGTGTTGAGGCGCTGGACGCTGCTCTGGATGTGCATGGCCAGTTCGGCCTGGGCCGGCATGTGCTGCAGGTCCTCCACCAGCATCCCGGAGAAGAGGGAGAGGCTGCCCAGGGGGTTGCGGATCTCATGGGCCAGCTCGGCGGCCATGAGGCCCATGGCCTGGAGGCGCTCCTCGCGGCTCGCTTGTTCGGCCCTTAGGTGGGCTTCCGTGACGTCCCGCAGGGTGATGATCTGACCGGTCTCCGTGGGGCGGTTCTCCTGCTCCATGAAGCGGTCCTGGCCGTCCTCGCCCTTGAAGCGCCGCAGCCCCTCGGGGGCCCCGGGCTCCCAGGGGGCTGGTCCGTCCTGGAAGGTGCCGCCCAGCCCCTTGTTGCGGTTGGTGAACCGCAGCTCCCCGGAGACGCCCAGCACCCAGATGGCGTAGGGCACCGTCTCCAGCACCGTCTGGAGCTCGTTGCCCAGCTGCCCCAGCTGGTCCTGGAGGGACTCGTAGCGCTGCTGGAGCTGCTCCGAGGCCTGGGTGAAGGCCGCGAAGGCCTCCATGAGCTGCTGGGGTTCGGGGATGACGCTCACGAAAGCGCCTGGTCCACCACCTGCTGAAGGAGGGGGCGGTCGTTGTTGCGGGGTTCGCGGGCCACCAGGAGCCGCAGGGAATCCAAGGCCGGGCGGGTTCCCACGGAGGCCAGGCCCTTGCAGGCGGCGACCCGGATCTCGGTGGGTTCGGCGGTGGTGAAGATGCGCCCCTTGCGGCGGATGAGCTCCTCCAGGTAGGGAATGGCCATGGCATCGCCGATGATGCCCAGCGTCTCCGCGGCCCGGGCCCGCAGCTTCTCGGGCATGCGGCGGTCCAGGGCGAACTGGCCCAGGACGGGTACGGCCGCGTTGGACCGGATCTGGCCGAAGGCGAACATGATCTCCAGCATCGTGTCGGGGTCCGCGGCCTGGAAGGCCGCCAGGAGCGGCTGCACGGCGTCGGGTCCGCCCAGCTTCCACACGGTGCGCACCGCGGCGCGGCGCACCCGGCCGTCGGCGTGCGTCAGGCAGGCCTCGGCGGGCTTGAGGGCCTCGGCGTCGCCCA
>DBME01000265.1 GCA_002298155.1 Holophagaceae bacterium UBA706
CCCCCCCCCCACCCACTTCGCCCAGTTCCGCGTGAAGCTCGCCAGCACCCGGGGCGGCGCCACGCCGACGGTCGAGAGCGTTCGCGTCCACTGGGCGAACCGCAACCTCGCCCCCATGTGGGAGCAGGTTGAGACCATGCCCTCGGGCCTGGTCATCACCCGCAACGCCCCCCCCGACGACATCGGCATCGAGCGCGTCCCCTTCGAGACCCAGAAGCTCATCCCCGCGCTGGCCTATGCCGGCGGCGAGAAGCGCAGCTTCCGCCGCGGGNNCCTTCATGTTCCACGTGTCCGATCCCAACGGCGACCAGCTCCAGTTCAACATCCGGCTCCTGCCGGAGACCGGGGCCCCCATCGACCTGGAGAAGGGGTGGAGGGAGCGGTTCTTCACCTTCGACACCCTGATCGTCCCGGACGGGAAGTACCGCCTGGAGGTCACCGCCTCCGACGAGCCTAGCCAGCCTCTCAACCAGGCCCTCTCCGCCACCTGGCGCACGCCCCCGTTCATCATCGACCACACGCCGCCGGTCATCACCGACCTCACCGCCGTCCGTGAAGGGGACGCGGTCCACGTGCGGTTCACCGCCCGGGACGCGATCTCCATCCTCAAGGAGGCCGCCGTGTCCGCCGACGGCGACGGCTGGGTGCAGATCGCCCCCGAGACCCGGGTCTTCGACACGCGGGAAGCCACCTTCGACGTGAAGGTCCCCCGGGACCGCGTCCGGGGGGACCGGGTGCTGGTGAAGGTCGTGGACACGGCCACTAACGAGCAGACGGCCAGCGTCGGCATCGGGGAAGTCAAGAAGCGCTAGGCCTGAAGAATTCTCCGGCGAGGGACATTTTCGCGTTCCCCCGCCGTAGGCATGGTCGTATGCTGCCATCCACCCCTCCCACTGGAGCCCCTCGCGATGGACCAGCCGCGCCTACAGCCCGACGAATACGCCATCCTGGTGGAGCAGTCCCCCATCCTCATCTGGAGGGCCCGCACCGACGGTTTGTGCGACTACTTCAACCAGCGGTGGCTGGCCTTCACCGGGCGCACAATGGACCAGGAGTTCGGCAACGGCTGGGCCGAGGGCGTCCACCCCGACGACCTGGACCGCTGCCTGGAAATCTACCTGAGCCACTTCGAGCGGCGGGAGATCTTCGAGATGGAGTATCGTCTCCGCCGCCACGACGGGGCCTGGCGTTGGCTCTTCGACCGCGGGGTGCCCATGTACCACCCCGACGGCTCCTTCGGCGGCTACATCGGCAGCTGCACCGACATCACCGAGCGCAAAGAGGCCCAGGCCGCCCTGGCCGATGCCCTGGCCGCGCGCATCAACGCCCTGCAGGAGCTGCTGCCCATCTGCATGCTCTGCCGGAAGGTGCGCAATGACGCGGGCTACTGGGACAGCCTGGAGAAGTACCTCGTCGAGCACGGCGGCCCCAGCTTCAGCCATGGCCTGTGCCCAGACTGCTACCCCACGTACATGGCCCGCATCCATGCCGAGGCCGAGGCCCACGGCCTCAAGCGCTGATCAGCTTCCGCCCTGGACGATGGGGATCCCCTTGGCCTCCTGGTAGACGTTCTTGACGATGTCCCCCAGGAACACGGCCCCCATCACGAACCGGCCCCAGCCATCCTCATCCGCCACGAAGGCGCGGCGAAGCCTGGCGAGATCCAGCCGGGCCCGCACCTGCTCCAGGTCCAGGCCGTCCTTGACCAGGGGCGCCACCTGCCCGCGGAGCTCCCCCAGCACCCAGATGAGCTTGTCCAGGTAGGCGCGGTCCTTCTGGGGCTCCCCGTGGCCGGGCACCAGGACGGCGAAATCGTAGGCCTTGATGCGGCGCAGCACCTCGATCCACTCGCCCGGGAAGCACGCCGAGGCGTAGGGGATGGGGTGCACGACGATGTCGCCCGAGGCCAGGACCCGCTGGCGGGGGGCCCACACGATGGCGTCGCCGTCGGTGTTGGCGCGGCCGAGAAACGTGATCTCCAAGGGGGTCACGGGATCCTGGAGGGTGATCCCCGTGGTGAAGGTGAGCCCGGCGGGGTGGACCGCCAGGTCCCGGTAGCCCGCCACCATGCCGGGGCCCGCCGCCACGAATCGCGCCCAGCCCTCCTTCTCCGAGGCCGGCACCGCGGGATCATCCAGGCGCTTGCGGCCGAAGTCCACCATGCCGGCGTAGCTGGTGGAGTAGGTCTTCACGTAGGCCATGGCGGGGCCGGTCATGTTGGCGCGGGTGGCGGCCGTGGAGATGATCTGGAGGCCGGGCCACGCCGCCAGGAAGGCCCCGGCGCCCAGGTTGTGGTCGCCGTGGTAGTGGGTATAGACGAGGGCCTTGACCCGCTTGGGGCCAAGTTCTCGGATGAGGCGCACGATGTGGTCCCCGGCCGGGGGGGCTCCGCCGGCGTCCACCACCACATAGCCGTCCTCCTGCTCGAAGACGGTCGTGTTGCCCTCGAAGGGCGCGTCGGTGGCGACCGGGCGGTGAATGAGCCAGACGTGATCGGCCACCTGCACCCGCACCCGGGCGAAGCCGTCCACCGGCGCGGGGGGAGCGGCGGCGAGGCCGGCGGTGATGAAGCCGGCGATAAGGGTGCTGACGTTGCGCGTGTCCATGGGTTCCCCCTGCCCGGTTCTACCTTTTACGCTTAGCCGGGTGGAAAGCGTAGGGGCCGAAGGACATTCCTTTTACGGGGGCCCTGGGTGATGGGAAGAATTAATTCAATCAGGCGGGGGTGAGCGTCACGGCGATGACCACCGTGCCGGGCTCCGCGGCGGACAGGCGCAGAGGGCCCGGCGCTTCGGTCTCCAAAAGGTCCAGGGGCTCCAGGGTCTCCCCGGCGGCCACGGCCCTGCCCTTGGCACAGAAGACCACCCGCAACGGCCCCGGGGGCACCTCGGAGGGGCCCGCGTCCAGGTCGAACACGGCCACCGCGTGCCGCGCCCCGCTGCGCGCGGTCATGACATTGAAGTCCCGGCAGGGGCCGTCCAGGAGGCGGCCGGAGGTGGCCCAGTCGCCGGAGAAGGCCACGGGGACGAAGGGGCCTTCCAGGCGGCGGACCCCGTGCTCCCCGTGGTCCAGCTCCATGCCCCGCCCCGCCAGGAGCAGGAGGGTGCGGTCCACGCCCGGGAAGGGGGAGAAGGGGCCCGAAGCGCCCACCTCCGCCATGGAGATCCGCCACAGGAAGCCCCCGTCGAGGGTGGCCCCCGGCGGGTGGATGAGGAGCTCGGTGGTGGAGCCCAGGCCGTTCTTCCAGGGCATGACCCGGTAGGAGGAGGGGCCCCGCCTGCCCATCAGCGCAGGTTCAGGTCGAAGGGCATGCGCGCGTAGACGCCGCTGGGGTCGTTGAAGGCGTCCAGTTCGCCCAGCACGTGCAGGAAACGGCTCTTGACCGCGTCGGCCCTGCCCCGGGTGTAGTTCTTGCGGCCGCCGCCCAGCGCCTCCAGGAGCTTCTCCACCGGGGTCTTGGGCTCGGAGGGGCCCTCCAGCCGGTAGTCGTTCTCGACCTTGGCCATGCGGGCGGCGTAGGCCACCGCGTCCTGCAGGCCGCCCAGCTCGTCCACGAGGCCGAGCTTCTGGGCCGCGGCGCCGGACCAGACGCGGCCCTGGGCGATCTCCTCCACCTTCGCGCGGGGCAGCTTGCGGCCCTCGGCGACTTTGGTGAGGAACATGTCGTAGATCCAGTCGGTGGTGGCCTGGGCCCGAGCCATCTCGGCATCGGTCTTGGGGCGGGAGATGGTCATGGAGTTGGCGAGGCGGGAGGTCTGCACGCTGTCCCAGGTCACCCCGTACTCGTTGGCCAACCCCTTGATGTTGGGGATCATGCCGAAGACGCCGATGGACCCGGTGAGGGTCGTGGGTTCCGCGAAGATCCGGTCCGCGTAGGCCGCGATCCAGTAGCCTCCGGAGGCGGCCAGGTGGCCCATGGAGACCACCACCGGCTTCTCCTTGCGGGCCAGGACCAGTTCGCGCTGGATGAGTTCCGAGGCCAGGGCGCTGCCGCCGGGGCTGTTCACGCGCAGCACGATGGCCTTGACCTTCTTGTCCAGACGCAGCCGGCGCAGCTCCCGGCTCAGGGAGTCGCCGCCCACGGTGCCCGCGGGCCCGGAGCCGTCGACGATGGAGCCTTCCGCGAAGACCAGGGCGATGCGGTTGGAGCCGGTGGGCTCGGGGCCCGCCTTGACGTAGGTCTCCAGGTCCATCTGGGGGTAGTCCAGGTCCGTGGCCTTGCGGCCCGCCAGGAGCTTGAGTTCGTCCAGGACCTGGTCGCCGGAGGCCACCTTGTCCACCATCCCGGCCTTGAGGGCCTCGGGGGAGGACAGGACGCCCAGGTCATCGGACAGGGCCTGCACCGCCTCGGGGGTCAGCTTGCGGTCCCCGGCCACGGCCCGCTTCCATTCGCCCCACAGGTCGTCCAGCAGGGCCTGGACCTCCTCCCGGTTGGCGTCGCTCATCTTGTCCAGGAAGTAGGGCTCCACGGCGCTCTTGTACTTGCCGGCCCGGGTGATCTGCATCTCGATGCCGAACTTCTTGAAGGCCTTGCCGTAGAAGGTGGTTTCCGAGGCGTAGCCCGTGACGTCCATGAGACCCGCGGGGTTGATGTAGACCCGGCCCGTGCCGGCGCAGAGGTAGAGTTCCCGCTTGCTCCAGTACTGGTTGTAGGCGATCACCGGCTTGCCGGATTCCTTGGCGAACCGCAGGATGGCCTCCCGCAGCTCCTTGAGGGCGGCCGGGCCCGAGCCCACGCCTTCCGGGCGCACGACGCCCGTGATGTAGAGGCCGCTGATGCTCGCGTCATGGGCCGCGCGGTCGATGGCCTGGATCACCACATGGAGGGGGATGCCCTCCACCTCGCCCGTGCCCGCCGCCTTCTGGAGGAGTTCCGCCGGGCTGGACTCCCGGTAGGAGTCCGTGAAGTTGGTGTTGAGATCAAGGATGAGCACCGCCTTGGCCGGCACCACCGGTTTCGTGGGCCCCATGGACGAAATGAGGATGACCAGCAGGACGAACCCGCCGAACACGAACAAGCCCAGCGCCACCAGGGACGCCAGCAACGACCTGAAGAATTCCTTCATGATGTGCTCCTGCCCTGATGGTAAGGCTTCAAAGTCACGGCAGGATACCCCTTTGGCTTACCCGACAAAAAGGGTAAACTATATCCGAAACCTGGAGGGCCCATGGCCAACTACCCCGAATACATGGTTGCTCCCATGAGGGAAGAATTGAGCCAGGCCGGCTTCGAGCACCTCATGACGCCCGAGGCGGTGGACGCCGCCCTGGCCCGGCCCGGCACGACCCTGCTGGTGGTGAATTCCGTGTGCGGCTGCGCGGCCGCCGGCGCCCGCCCGGGCGTCATCATGGCCCTGCGCCGCAAGGGCATCGTCGTCGACCACTGCGTGACGGTCTTCGCGGGCATGGAGACCGAAGCGACCCAACGGGCACGGGAGTACTTCGAGGGGGCCCCCCCCAGCTCCCCCCAGGCGGCCATCCTCAAGGACGGCCGCCTCACCCTGGCGGGCGCCAAGGAC
>DBME01000368.1 GCA_002298155.1 Holophagaceae bacterium UBA706
CTGCGCATGAGGAAGATGAGCGGAAGTAGCGCCACGCAGAGGATCCCCATGATCCAGAACGTATCCGCGAAGGCCATCATGTTGGCCTGCCGCAGGAGCTGGCCATAGGCCATGCCCTGGGCCTGGTGGGCGGCGTCGGGCAGGGAAGAACCCTTGGCCACCAGAAGGTGCGATGCCCGGTCCAGGAAGCCCTGGTAGGCCAAGCTCGCCGGGTGGAGGTTGGCCACCAGGTTGGCCTGATGGAGCTGGCCGCGGCGGGAGAGGATCGTGCTCACGAGTGCGATGCCGGTGGATCCCCCGATGTTGCGCACGAGGTTGAGCATGCCGGTGGCGTAGCTGGTCTTGTCCATGGGCACGTTCTGGAAGGCCGTCACGTTCATGGGCACGAAGAGGAACGCCAGCCCGAAGCTCTGCAGGCAGCGTGAATACATGGCCGTGTCGAAGGGCACCTGGAGGTTGAACCGCGACATCCACAGGAGGCCCGCGCCGCAGGTGAGGAACCCGAAGGCGATGAGGAGGCGCGTGTCGTACCGGCGCATGAGCATCGCCACCACGGGCATCATCAGCAGGATCACCACGCCACCCGGGCTCAGCACCCAGCCGCTCAACCCCGCCGTGTAGCCCAGCAGCGTCTGCAGGAAGATCGGCAGCAGCGCGAGGCTCCCGTAGAGCACGAAGCCGAGCACGAACAGCATCACGGTGGCCACCGCGAAGTTGCGGTCCTTCAGCAGGCGCAGGTCGAGGATGGGGTGGTCCTTCTTGAGAAGGTAGAACACCACGCCCACCAGGCACACCACGGCCACGATGGCGCTGATGAGGATGAGGTGGGAGGCGAACCAGTCCCGCCGCTGGCCTTCGTCGAGCACGATCTCCAGGGCCGCCAGGCCCAGGGTCAGGATGCCGATGCCCAGGTAGTCCACCCGGAAGCCTTCCTTGACGGACATGCGCTTGAGGGTCGGAGGATCGTGGACCAGCCGCCAGGTGAGGTACAGGGACAGGATGCCCACCGGGATGTTGATGAGGAAGATCCAGTGCCAGCTGTAGTTGTCCGTGATCCAGCCGCCCAGCACGGGGCCGACGATGGGCGCGAGCACCACGCCCATGCCATAGAGGGCCATGGCCGCGCCGCGCTTCTCGTGGGGGAAGTTCTCCACCAGGATGGCCTGCGACGTGGGCTGGAGGGCGCCGCCGCCCAGGCCCTGCATGATGCGGAAGAAGATGAGCCAGGGCAGGCTGGGGGCGAGGCCGCACAGCATGCTGGACACCGTGAAGATGCCCACGCAGGTCATGTAGAAGCGCTTGCGCCCGAAGAGTCCGCCCAGGTAGCCGCCCAGGGGCAGCACCACGGCGTTGGCCACCAGGTACGAGGTGAGCACCCACGTGGCCTCGTCGACGGTGGCCGAGAGGTTGCCGGCGATGTGGGGCAGGGCCACGTTGGCGACGCTGGTGTCCAGCACCTCCATGAACGTGGCGATCATCACCACCAGGGCGATGACCCAGGGATTTACGGCCCTGTGCCGATGGGCTTCAGTCATGGCCGTTCTTTCAGCGGGTGATGATCGTGGCGTCGACGTTCATGCCGGGGCGCAGCACCACCTTCTGGGCGTCCTGGTCCGTGAGCTTGATCTTCACGGGGATGCGCTGGACGACCTTCACGAAGTTGCCCACGGCGTTCTCGGGGGGCAGGAGGCTCAGGCGCGAGCCGGTGGAGCCGGCCACGGAATCCACGGTGCCCTTGAGGGTGAGGCCGTTCATGTCCACGGTGATCTCGGCTTCCTGGCCGGGGCGCACGTTGCGCAGCTGCGTCTCCTTGAAGTTGGCGGTGACCCAGGTCTGGTGCAGGGGCACGAGGGTCAGGAGGCCCTGGCCGGGCTGGATGATCTGGCCAAGTTCCACGGACTTGCGCGTGACCACGCCGTCCACGGGGGCGGTGATGCGGGTGTAGCTGAGCTGGAGGGTCAGGGCTTCGAGGTTGGCCTTGGCGGCCTCGATGCCGGCCTTGGCCTGGAGGGCGTGGGCCTCCTGGGCGCCGATGCCGCTGCGGCGGATCTCCGATTCCTGGCGGACGCTGGCCAGGCGGCGCTGGGCGGCCTTCCATTCGCTCTCGGCCACGTCGGCCTGGGTCTTGTAGGCATCGAAGGCCTGGGCGGAGATCTCCTGGCGCTCGGCCAGGGGACGCGTGCGCTCCAGGTCGGCCTTGGCCTTGTCCAGGGTGGACTTGCGGGACTCGAGGTTCGCCTCGGCCACCTGCAGGTCGGAGCTGCGGGACTGGTCGTAGGAGACCCTGGCCTTGTCCACGTCCGCGTGGGCGGAAACGGCCTGGGCCTCGGCCTGGGCCAGGGCGGCCTTGGCCTGGTCGACCTTGGCCTTCAGGTCGCGGGCGTCCAGCTCCACCAGCACGTCGCCGGCCTTCACGGGCTGGTTGTCCTCCACGAGGATCTTCTCGACGCTGCCGTAGACCTTGCAGGACACGGGCACGAGATGGCCGTCGATCTGGGCGTCGTCGGTGGAGACGCGGTCCTTGTAGTGGTACCACATGCCGGCGCCCACGACGACGAGGATGGCCACCAGGACCGTGATGGCCAGGCGGGTGCGGTCCTTCTTCGGGGTGGTGTCGGTCATTTCAAGGTTCTCGCTCATGTTCGGCTCCATCACTTGGCGAAGAGGGGTTCAAGCTGGCCCATGGCCTTGGCCAGGTCCGCGCGGGACTGGTTGAGGCGGTAGAGCGCGCTGATGCGGTTGTCGGTGGCCCGGGACAGCTCGTCCTGGGCGTTGATCACTTCGATGTTGTTGGAGACGCCGGCTTCGAAGCGGTGCCGGGCCTGGACTAGGGCCTCGTCGGCCAGGGACACGGCCAGGGTGGCCACGTCCACCTCGCTCCTGGCGGCGTCCATTTCGGCCTGGGCCACCTGGACCTCCAGGCCAACCTGGGACTTGACCTCCTTGCGCTCCTCCTCGACCCGGGCCAGCTCGGCCTTGGCCTTGGCGGTCTGCGCCGAGACCCGTCCGCCCGTGAAGAGCGGCACCTTCAGCCCCACGCCGATGGAGTAGGTGGGCACCCACGGCTGGTTGGGCGAAAGGCCCATGGACGCGTAGGATCCCGTCACAACAACGGAGGGCAGCCGCAGGCTGCGCGCGGCGTCCTGCAGGCTCTGGGCGGCCCGCTCCCGGGCGTCCAGGGTGGCCAGNNGCCGCAGGCCCGTGGCGTAGGCGTCCTGGAAAGTGAATGCCGGCGTGTCGGGGGCGGCGAGGGGATCGGTGAGCTCCAGGCGCGTGCCGGGGTCCAGGTCCAGCAGCTTGATGAGGCCGAACTGGGCCGTGCGCCACTGCGTCTCGGCCTGGATGAGGCGCTGGCGCTCGTTCTGCAGCTGCACCTGGGCGCGCAGGGTGTCGAGCTTCGTGCCCAGGCCGTTCTTCTGCTGGTCCTCGGCGAGCTTTTCGAGCGCCACGGCCAGGTCGACCCGGCTGTGGGCGGCCTTCACCGATTCCGCGGCCCGCTGGGAGCGCAGGTACTGCCCAACCACCAGGGCGGCGATGGATTCGCGCACCACGCGGGACTGGGCCTGCACGGAGGCTTCGCCGTGGCGGGAGGCCTTCCAGCGCTGGTAGAGGCTCAGGTCGAAGATCGGCGCGGAGGCGGCGATGCCCATCTGGCCGGCGTTGAAGGGGCCCACCACGTCAGGGCCGCCCGGCGTGGGGATGCCCAGGAACATGTCCAGGTTCTGCTTGGTGCGGCTCATGGCGGCGATGCCTTCCACGGAGGGCATGAGGGCGGAGGCCGCGATGCGGCGGTCCTCCTGGCTCTGGGCCACCGCGAGGATCGACTTGTGGATCTCGGGGTTGCGGGTGAGGGCCTGCTGCAGCGCCTGGCTCATGCTCAGGGGCATGACCGGCTCGGCGGCCGCGAGGACGCTGCCCGCGGCCAGGCCGATCAGGGGCAGCCACATGAACCGGAGCCGCGCCGCGCCCAGCTCGCCGTCGCCGTGGAGGATGGACTGGACGATGGGTCCCACGTAGCAGCCGCAGCCAACCAGGCCCGCGCCCTCGCGGTGGATGGTGGCCAGGAGCTCCCGGCCCGCCTCGTCGATGAACCAGACTTCCCTCAGGTCGATGACGGCCTTGGCGGGGTCCCTGTGCCCCTGGCGGCCGTTCCAGGCCTGGGCCAGTTCGGCCACCCAGGGGCCGGCCAGCTTGCCTTCCAGGAACAAGGTGAGGGTGCCGTCCTGTTCCTTGGGGGTGATTCGAAGCATGAGAACCTCCAACGGGGGTTCTTTTGCCGGAATCGTGCCAAGTGTTAAGTAAAGGAAATAAATGAATAAGGGTTTAATTGCCGAAAATTGCCGATGAAATTGTGCCGAAATATCGGCAAGTGCCGAATTTTCGGCAAGCCGTCTTCCCGTTCGCCCAGGGCCTTCACGGGGCCAGGAACGGCTCCAGTCCCTGCCGCAGGGAAGGCCAGCGCAGGGTTACACCCAGTTCCTCCCGGGTGCGTTCGCCGAGGATGCGGCGATCGGGTCCCGGCGGCGGGCCTGCGCCCTGGGGGGGCGGGATGCCCAGCCGTTCCGCCACGAACCGGATCACCTCCCGCCGGCGCAGAGGCTCGGCGTCCGTGGCGTGGTAGACGGCCCCGTCCCGGCCTCGGTCCAGCACCGCGATGAGCGTGGCGGCGGCATCGTCCTGGTGGCAGGAGTTCAGCCAGGCCCCGTCGCCGGGTCCCAGGGCCATGGCGCCGCTGCGCACCCGGTCGATCATCCAGGTGCGCTGGGGCCCGTAGAGCCCGGAAAGGCGCACGATGCGCGCGCCGGCCTCGCGCAGGCGCGCCTCGGCCTCCGNNCCTTCATCCACATCGCCGCCGTCCCGCTGCCCGAAGACCCCCGTGGATCCCGAATAGACGAAGCTTCCCGCGCCCTGCGCCCGGGCCGCGGCCAGCAGGGTGGCGTTGGCCAGGAGGTAGGCCCGGCGGTAGCCCTCCTCGCCGCCGTCCCGTGCGGACTGCAGGGCCAGGATGGCGTCCACGGGCGGAATGCGTGCGGCGGAAGCCGGGTCGGCCAGGTCCAGGGCCAGGGGCTCGATGCCCAGAGCGGCCAGGGCCCCCGCGCGCCCGGGATCCCCGCGCACGCCCGTCACCCGGTCGCCC
>DBME01000223.1 GCA_002298155.1 Holophagaceae bacterium UBA706
GCGGGAACTGCGCGCCGCCGCCGGCCGCGGGCGCCGCCTCACGTCACCCATGAACCTCCTGGCCTGGGCCAGGGTCCGCTGAACGCCCACCGAAAGGAATCCCCATGAACCTGGAGCACGGCCTATCCGACCTCACCGGCCTCGAGCAGGCCCGGTCCGTGCTGGCGCGCCTGGGGGGGCGGGTCCGCTTCCAGGTGCTAGGCCGGGACGAGGTGGTCGACCTGGTCCTGGTGGCGCTCCTGGCCGACGGCCACGTGCTGCTGGAGGACTATCCGGGTTCCGGGAAGACGACCCTGGCCAAGGCCCTGGGCGAGAGCATCCTCGCCGACGCCGCCGGGGAACTGCCCCCCTTCCGGCGCATCCAGTTCACCCCTGACCTGCTGCCCTCCGACATCACGGGTGTCTCTGTCTTCGAGCCCCAGTCCGGCGACTTCCACTTCCGCCCGGGGCCGCTGTTCGCCCACGTGGTGCTGGCCGACGAGATCAACCGTACCTCGCCCAAGGTGCAGGCCGCCATGCTGGAGGCCATGGCCGAGAAGCAGGTGACCGTGGACAACGTCACCCGGGCCCTGGACTCCCTCTTCTTCGTGATCGCCACCCAGAACCCCCGGGACGTGGCGGGCACCTACCCCCTGCCGCTGCCCCAGCTGGACCGGTTCCTCTTCAAGATCCGCATGGACCACATCTCCCGCGAGGCCGAGCTGGCCGTCCTGGCCACGCGGCTGGACCGCAGGTCCGAGCCCGACCCGGCGGCGCTTCCGGCCGTGGCGCGCCACGAGCTCCTGGAGGCGCGCGACGAGGTGGAACGCCGCGTCCACGTGGCCGAGGCGGTGAACCACTGCCTGGTCGACCTGGCCCGGGCCGTGCGCGCCCATCCCCAGGTGGTGCAGGGCGTCTCCACCCGCAGCCTCGTGCTCCTGGTGCCCGCCCTCAAGGCCTCCGCCGTCCTTCGCGGCCGGGACTTCGTGTCCAGCGAGGACGTGGCCTGGCTCGCTCCCCATGTCTTCGGCCATCGGCTGGAACTGGGCCCCGGCGCTCCCCCCGCCGCGGAAGTGGTGCGCGAATGCATGGCCGGACCCCTGGAGTGGCTGAGCCGCGCCACCCTCCGGCCGGGGTTCTAGTCCATGGTCCTGCGGCCCTTCCCCGGCGCGGCCCTGGTCCTCTGCTGGACCCTGGCCGTGCCCGCGGTGTGCGCAGGCTTCCGTCCCGAACCCGGGGAGCAGGTCTTCCTGGACCTCATGGACCGGGACCACCACCCCATCGAAGCCCGGGAAGCCGCCAAGGCCTACCTGGCCCAGCACCCCAAGTCCTTCCTGGCCTGCGAGGTGATCGGCATGGTCTACCTCAACAGCGAGGGGGACCTGCCCAAGGCGCTCTACTACCTCGACCGGTCCCGGAGCCTGATGGAGGCCCGCTACGGGGGCCGCTGGGGAGACGGGACCCCGACGGGCAACTACCACGCGGTCCTGTCCTTCCTCTATACGACCCAGTACAGCATGGAGCGCTACGAGGACGCCCTGGCCACCCTGCGCACCCGGGACGAGATGTTCGTGCGCAAGTGGCCCGCGGGCCACGCGTGGCCCCTCATGAAGCTGGGCCGTTTCCAGGAGGCCCGCGCCAAGATCGCCGAGGCGGTGGAGGGCGGGGACCCCTACGAGGTCTCCAACGCACTCAACACCCTGGCCGCCCTGGAAGCGGAATCGGACCGCCCGGAAGCGTCCTTCGAGACCGAGATGCGCATCTACCGCATGGACCTGCCCGCGGGCCGGAACCGCGACTGCACCTTCATCCGCAACACCGGGGACGGGGCGCGGCTGCTGGGGATGATGGCGCGGGCCGAGAAGTTCTTCCTGGAGGCCACGGAGCATTTCGATTCCGGCACCGTGAGCAATCCGTGGAGCGACCTGGCCTGTCTCTACCTGGCCGAGCAGCGCCTCCCGGAGGCCCTGGACGCCGTCAAGCAGATGCACCTGTGGGCCTTCCACTCGAACCCGCGGGAGGCCCAGACCCACTGGAATGTGCGCCAGACCTACACCGGCGGCGTGCTGCTGGCCTGCGGCTGCACGGACGAGGCCCNNTCATCGCGCGGCGGCTGGTGGAACGCCCCGACCGCCATGCCACCGGCTCCGCCCGGGACGGCCAGCGGGAGGCGGGCACCCAGCTGTTCCACTACCAGGTCCTCCAGGACGCCCTGGCCCGGGACGACGAGGCGTTCAGCTACGCCCCCTGGAAGAGCCGCCCCGGCATCCTCCTTCGCAAGGCCCGGCACACCCTGGAGGCCGCCTTGGCCCTGCGGCGCACCGGGAGCCTGCTCATGGAGAACCGCGAGCGCCTGGGCCACACCCTGCGCGTGCTGGCCCCCCAGTCCATCGTGGACGTTCCCGGCGGCGAGCTCTACCTCGCCCGCATCGTCGGGCCGGGCGTGGCCGAAGGGGAGATCCGCTCCCTCCTGGCCCGCAAGGGGCCCGCCGCCGTGCGGGAACGCGGCTTCCTGATGTTCGCCCTGGGGGCGGCCCGCATGGAGCGCGGCGATGCCCGCGGCGCGCTGGAGGCCCTGGCTGCGGCGGATCCGCTCCTGCCAGCGGAATACGCCGTCTTCCGCACGCAGCTCCTGGCGCTGAAGGCCCGGGCCCAGACGGCCCGCGGCGATTACGCCGGCGCCCTGGAATCGCTCGTGGGCGTCATGGAACGGGACGGCGGGGAGATCCGCCGCATGGGTCTGCGGCTGCCCTGCCGCATCGAGGCATCCCCGGGCGCCCTGGCGGATCAGGCTGCCCGCCTTCTGGGTTCCTCGCCCCGTCTCGCGCCGGGTACCGGTGGATTCCGGGTGGTGGTGGAGCAGGCGGCGACCGGCGGTTTGGTGGGCGGTCTGGACGGGCCCAGGGGCGCTGTCCTCAGCCGTTTCCACGTCCCCCCCGGCAAGGACGCCGACGCCACCGTCCGGGAATTCTGCCGCCAGTTCCACCGCAGGGCCTTCGGACCCAAGATCGATCTGTCCCAGCAGCAGATCCGTTCCCTGGAAGGTTCCACCCTGTCCTCCCAGGGCGCGGAGGAGCACTTGAAAGGGATTATGGGACCTTAGGATCCCTTATTTTCGGGGCACGAACGGGCGAAGTGGAAGGTTAGACTTTGGCCCGGGCTGTCCCCGGAGGTATCCATGGCAGAGCTGAAGACCAAGCAGACCGACCTGAGTGTGCAGGCCTACCTGGAGGCCCTCATCGCCGGCTCCGTGGCGCAGGTGCTCAGGAACCATCCCCAGGTATCCTGAGCCCATGCGCACCGCGACCTTGACCTTTCTCCGGAACCGGATGGTGATCACCAACGGCATCCGCATCGTGCCCCCGGCGGGGGACGGACCGCTATGCCTCTTCGCATCCCCCGAACGTTCGCTGCTACTGGAGCGGGATCCCGCCAACCCGCCGCTCCTGCTGGCGCCGCTGCCCCCCAACGACCCCGAAACCCGCTTCCTCGCCACCCTCTCCCTGGCGAACGGCCCCGGGGGCGAGGTGCGCGCCGCCAAGGAACGGTCGCCCAGGGAGGGAGTGCTTCTGCTGGTGGACACCTGGGATTCGGAAGCGTTGCGGGCGCCGGGCCGCTACGAACTACCCCCGGGTCACGACGCGCGCCTGCCCCATGCCCAGCATGCGACTCCCCAGGGCGGTGCCGACTGCGGTCTGCTGGTCTGCGCGGCAGGCTCTTCCTTCATCGTGCGTTCCACCGGCGGCATCCTCGTCAAACTGCGCCTGGGCCCCGGCGACCATTTCGTGGCCGAACCTTCAACACGAGAAGAGCGGATCCTGATGGAAGTGGATTGAATCCTTTCTTCTTCTCCTCGGCGATCCTCGG
>DBME01000369.1:0-2060 GCA_002298155.1 Holophagaceae bacterium UBA706
GGAGAACGGCCAGCTCCTCTGGGTGGTGGACTACGCCACCCCCGAGAAGCTGAAGGCCCTGGCCGACCGCCACGGTTTCGGCGCCGAGGTCGACCGCATCCGCGACCAGGACCGGGACGGCCGCTATCGCGCCTCCTGGGGCACGCGGTCCTACCTGGACGACTACCTCCTCTGGCACTTCCTCTTCCACCGGCCCTCCGCCTACGGCTACCGGCCGGGAGCGGGCTTCGCCCCCATGGCGCCGGGCTACCGGTTCCNNGACCCTGCGCACCCCATCGCCCCGGGCGATGCGGCGCACTTCCAGCCGGCCGCGGCCCCCACCGGCGGCAGGTCCATGGTCTTCCTGGGCGGCTCCGCCTGGCGGCCGCCCCTGGTGAGCACGCCCACGTCGCTGCCCGGGCAGGCCTACGTGGCCGGGCCGCGGGGTTCCATCTCCGGGCGCGCCCCCATGGGGTCCGTGGGGCGGGGCGGCTTCGGCGCCTCGGGTCACGTTTCGGGAACGGGAGGCTGAATGCAGCGCCGCGCGGTCCAACCCCGAGCCGATTGGCAGGCGCGCCTGGAACAGGCGGGCGTGACCTTCCACACCCATGACGACGGCAGCCCCTACTGGCGCGAGGACGCCTGCTACGTATTCCGCCTGGACGAGATCGAGCGCATGGAGACGGCCGCGGCCGAACTCCAGGCCCTCTGCCTCAAGGCCGTGGAGCACGTGCTGGACCGCGGACGGTTCCGGGAATTCGGCATCCCGCCCTGGATGGAGCCGGTCATCCGCGAAAGCTGGGAGCGCGACGAGGTGGGCCTCTACGGGCGCTTCGACTTCGCGTACGACGGCCACGGCTTTCCCAAGATGCTGGAGTACAACGCCGACACCCCCACCTCGCTGGTGGAGGCCGCGGTGGCTCAGTGGTTCTGGCTGGAGGACCACTTCCCCGGCAAGGACCAGTTCAATTCGCTCCACGACCGCCTGATCGCGGCCTGGAAGCGCGCCCAGGATTTCCTCCCCGCCGCCACCGTCTACTTCCTGCACCAGGACACGCTGGAGGACCAGCAGACCGTGGCCTACCTGCGGGACACGGCGGACCAGGCCGGGCTTTCCACCGCCCAGATGCTCATCGAGGACCTGGGCTTCGACGCCGCCGCCGGGGGCTTCTGCGACCTGGACAACCGCCCCGTGCGCGCCGCCTTCAAGCTCTACCCCTGGGAGTTCATGGTCAAGGACGCCTTCGGGCCCAACCTGGCCCGCCAGCCCCGGCCCTGCACCTTCCTGGAACCCGCCTGGAAGATGCTCCTGTCCAACAAGGCCCTCCTGGCGATCCTCTGGGAGCTCTTCCCGGACAGCCCCTACCTGCTCCCGTCCTACCTGGACGGGCCCCGGAACATGACGTCGTACGTGCGCAAGCCCATCCTCGCCCGGGAGGGCGCCAACGTGGAGATCCACGCCGGCGGCTCCGTCCACGCGGGCAAGGTCATGGACTGCTACGGCGCCGAGGGCTACGTGCACCAGGCCTACGTCCCCATCCCGGAATTCGACGGGTACCGCCCGGTGCTGGGAGCCTGGATCGTGGACGGCGAGCCCGCCGGCATGGGCATCCGCGAGGCGCGCGGACCCATCACCGACAATGGCAGCTCCTTCGTGCCCCACGTGATCGAGGGCTGAGGGCATGCGCGCGCTGGTGGCCCTGGGCTCCAATCTCGGCGACCGGCGCGCCAACCTGGAAGCGGGCCTGGCCCTCCTGGCCGAGCTGGGCCAGGTGACGGTCTCGCCCCTGTGGACCGAGACCCCCGACGAATCCGGCAAGGGTCCCGACTACCTGAACACCGTGGCCCTCCTGGAGACCGCCCTGGAGCCACGCCCCCTCCTGGAGGCGCTGCTGCGGGCCGAGCTGCGCCAGGGCCGGGACCGCGGCCAGGGCCGCAACGCCCCCCGCACCCTGGACCTGGACCTGATCCTGGCCGGCGAGGCCCGGGGGCGGTGGGAGTGGCCGGCCCCCGAGGACCTGCGCACCCTGGGGCCGGAGCTGGTGCTGGAACTTCCGCATCCCCGCGCCGGCGGGCGTCCC
>DBME01000369.1:2068-4596 GCA_002298155.1 Holophagaceae bacterium UBA706
ACATGCTCTAGATCGCAGCGATCGACCGTGAAGCCGTCGTCGGGTCAAGGGACCGTTCTGGCCGTGGAGGTGCCCGCGCTTTCGCCTTCGCTCACCACCACCCCGGCGATGACCGTGCCGGTGCAGTGGGTGGTGTATTCGAAGGGGTCCCCGTCGTAGAGGGCCACGTCGCCGTCCTTGCCGGCCTTGAGGGTGCCCAGGCGGTCCCCAAGGCCCAGGAGCCGCGCGGCGTCCCGGGTGATGGCGGCCAGGGCGTCGTCGAAGGCGAGGCCGTTGGCCGCCGCCATGGCGGCCTCCCAGAGCACGACGCGGGTCTTGGGGACGTAGGCCTCGAAGCCGCTCTGCAGGGCGAAGGGGATCCCGGCCCGGCGCAGGCGGGCCGCGGTCTCCAGGCTGGCCTCCTCGGTCTCTCCGAAGGNNCGGTGGGATGCAGGATGACGGGCACCCCGGCCTCCTTGATCTCCTTGAGGACCCGTGGCGCCTCGGCGGCGCCGTCCAGCACCAGGCGGAACCCGAACTCCGCCTTCAGGCGCAGGGCCGAGAGGATGTCCCGGGCGCGCTGGGCGGTGATCAGGAGGGGCAGCTCGCCCTTGAGGACCTGCACCAGGACGTCCTTGCGCAGGTCCCGGGCCGGCGCCTTCTCGCCTCCGGCGGCGCGGCGGTTCATGTAGTCCTGGGCCGCCACCAGCTCGGCGCGCAGCAGGGCCATCTCCTTGGCCCGGGAGCCGGGGGCCTTGCCGTCGGGTCCCCGGGCGGCCTCGCCCAGGGTGGCCGCCACCATCACCTGGGGCAGCAGCACGGCCTGATCCACCGTGTCCCCCCAGGTGTGGGCCGCCAGGGTCTGGCCGCTCACCAGGGCCAGGGGGCCGTGGCCGGTGTGCACGGTGGTGACGCCGCGGTCCCGCAGCCAGGCGAGGAGGGGATCCCGGGGGTTGTAGGCGTCCACGGCCCGCAGCTCGGGTTGGATGGGCGCGCTGCGTTCCACCTGCTCCTGGTCATGGGGGNNGCGTCCACCAGACCGGGGACGGCCACGGCGGCCCTGCGCTGGATCATCCCCGGGGGGATGGGCACCGCCGCCGCGGTGCCCACGGCGGCGATCTTCCCGCCGCGAATGACCACGACCCCGTCCGTGATGGGCGGGCCTTCCAGCGTGTACACCTTGTCGGCCCGGATGGCGAGGTCCTGGGCGGGAAGCGCCAGGGCGGCCAGGAACAGCAGCAGGGTGCGCATCAGAACTCCTCCCCTTCCAGCACGAGCCACGCGGCGGGGTTGGGGGCCACACCCGCGTTGGCGGGCCCGCCCACCGCGTCCTCCCGCTGGGCGGCGCTGCTCCGGTCGAAGACCCTGCGGCCCTCCACCCAGGTCTCCTCCACGTGCGTGTAGACGCTGAGGGGGTCGCCGGAGAGCAGCAGGAAGTCCGCGTCCTTGCCGGGCGTGAGGCTGCCCACGCGGTCCTGCAGGTCGAGGATGCGGGCGTTCTCCAGGGTGAGGCCGCCCAGGGCGGCCTGGCGGCTCATGCCGGCTCTCACCGAAAGGGCCGCGGCTCGGAAGAGCCAGCGGCTGTCGGTGATGGGATCGTCCGTGTGGAAGCCCACCCGGACCCCGGCCTTCTCCAGCGCCGCGCCGTTCACCGGGCGCCAGCCCGCGGCCTCCTGCTTGCCGCCGGGGCTGTCGATGAAGATGATGCTGCAGGGCGCCTTGGAATCGGCGATGGCCTGGGGGATGGCCCAGGCCTCGGAGACGTGGTGCAGGACCACCTTGAAGCCGAACTCCTTCTGGAGGCGGATCACCGTGAGCACGTCGTCCTGGCGGTGGGTGTGGTGGTGCACCACGCGCTTGCCGTCCAGCACCTCCACGAGGGCCTCCAGGGCCAGGTCGCGGGGGGGCAGCTTGGCGGGATCCTTGCCGGCCAGGGCGATCTTCTGGCGGTACTCCTGGGCCTTGATGAAGGCTTCCCGCACCAGGGCGGCGCTCTTGGCGCGGGTGCCCGGGAAGTTGGGGGTCTGGGGGCCCTGGCGCCGGGCGTTGGTGCCGTTGGCCATCTTCATGCCGCCCAGGAATCCCGTGGGGGTGCGGGCGAAGGCCAGATCGTCCACGGAGTCGCCCTGGCGGAGCTTGAGGTAGATGGTCTCGCCGCTCAGGAGGAAACCGCTGCCGGGCATGACGTTCACGGTGGTGATGCCCCCGGCGCGGGCCCGGCGGATCGTGGCGCTGCGGGGGTCGAGGCCGTCCCAGATGCGCACGTCGGCCTGGATGGGGCCCGTGTTGTCGGGGCCTTCCAGGGGGCCGTCCATGCACCCGATGTGGCTGTGGCTGTCCACCAGGCCGGGCATGAGGGTCCGGCCGGTGACGTCCCGCACCTCCGCCCCGGGCGGGATGGGGATGCCGGCCCCCACGGCGAGGATCCTGCCGTCCTTCACGATCAGGGTGCCCGTGGGGATCTCGGGACCGTCGACGGGGATGATCCGCGCGCCGGTGAAGGCGATGGGCCGGGCCTGGCCCGCGAGGGCCAGGGAGGCGAGGCCGAG
>DBME01000089.1 GCA_002298155.1 Holophagaceae bacterium UBA706
GGAGCCTTCCCTGGGACGCGGCCAGCAGCTGGTCCCCCTCGAAAGCGGCCGACACGGCGTCCTCGCCTCCGGTGAGGGGCGCGAGGTTCCCGCCCAGGGGCCCCCGGGCCAGCCCCAGGGGGGTCACCACGGCCACCTCGGTGCCCGCGCACCCCACCCATTCGATCCAGGGATCCGGCGTGGCCAGGAGGGTTGCCCGGCCCGCCTCGATGCGTCGCAGGCCCTCCTCGCCCCCCGCCAGCATCAGGCCGCCCTGGCCCAGGGCCAGGCTCCTCACGGGCGCCCCGTCGAGGCGGTCCATCACCCGCGCGCCCCAGGCCACCTTGTAGAGGCCCTCCCGCGCGCCGACGAGCAGCTCGCCCCCGGGCGTCTCCAGCAGGGCCCGCACGTGCAGCGTCCCGAAGCCCGCCACCAGTTCCTCCCAGCCGCCGTCCCCCTGCAGGAAGAGCCCCCCCGCAGCGAGGCCGGCCACGGGCCGCCCGCGCCACAGGGTGAGAGCCGAGGCCCGGAGGGTGGGCAGGGGCAGGGTGATGTCGCCCGACCCGTCCCGGATGCCGAAGGCCCCGGCGGTGAGGAGGGTGGTCTCCGTGGCCGCCACGCCCTCCACTTCGCCGCCGCCCCACCGCTGGCAGGGGACCCCCTGGGCGGTCACCGCCACCAGCTGCAGGGGCGCCCTGGACCGGTCGGACTGCGCCAGGGCCTTGCCCAGGTCATGGCGAAGCTTGAAATAGGCCCCGAGGCCACCGGCCACGAGAAGGGCGCACAGGCCCGCAAGGGCCGTGCGTCGGCGAATCGGAGGTAGGCGCATGGGGGCGAACCGGGTTGGAAGGAATCGAGGGGAATGTCGGTCAGGGTCTGGGATAGACCATATCCTGATTTTCCCTCTCCCGGGGGGAGTCCGTCAGGTCTATTTCAGGTCGGCCAGCGCCTTGGCGGTGGCTTCCAGCAGGGCCTCGGGCCCCACGGGGCTGCCGGTGGCCCGGGTCATCCACAGGTCGGGGGTGAGCCGGCCCTGGCGGGCCATGCGCTCGAACTCGGCGCCCAGGTTGCCGGTCTTGTCGATCTGGCGCTGGATCTGGAAGGCGATCATGTGGCCGATGGGGTAGTCGGGCAGGTAGAGGAAGCTGCTGATCATGTGGCTGTAGATGCCCAGGAGCACGCAGTCCTTCTGCCCGAAGACCGGCGCGTAGTATTTGTTCCACACGTCCCGGCTGATGGCCAGGGTGGCCTTGCGCAGCTCGGCGGGGGTGGCCTTGGGATGCTCGTACATCCAGTGCCACACGGCGGTGTCCACCATGCCCACGCCGGCGATCTCGTAGGTCATCCAGAAGTCGTTGAGCACGGCCAGGGCCTTGGCCTCAGGGCTGGGGGCGGGCTGGCCCAGCACCTCGAGGTCCTTGGCCTGGAACACGAAGGCCAGGGCCTCGGTGAAGGACGTGGCGGGCACGCCCGACAGCAGCGTGTGGTCCACTTCGTTGAGCGAGAAGACCTGCTCGACGTTGTGTCCGTTCTCGTGGATGGCGATGTTGAAGCCCTTGTAGTCCATGCCCTGGGCGCCGATGCGGGTGCGCAGGTGCGGGTGGTCCTCGCGCCGCGCGGCCTGCATGGCGTGGCCCGAACCGCGGGCGGGGTCCACTTCGATGCGCGCCGCCAGCCATTCGGCCTTCTCGGGCGTGAAGCCCAGGGCCGTGAGGATGCGGGGCATGTCCTTCTTGTAGGCGGCGGCGGTGGGATAGCGCTGGCGCGTGAGGGCGTCGAGCTTGGCCTCGTCCAGGTCCGCGCCGGGCCGGAAGCCGTTGTACCACACGTCGAAGGGCTCGAGCTTGCGGCCCAGGCGCTTCTCGATGAGCTGGGCGACCTCCTTCACGCGGGGCGAGAGGCATACCTGCTCGAGCATCGCCATGACGCGGGCCTCGGGGATCTGGCGGCCCTCGTCGTAGCTGCGGGCGATGTGCGTGGGGGCGGTGGGGCAGAAGGGATCGGCCTTGCGCGCCGCCTGGAAGTCCTGGAGCAGCACGGCGTAGCGCGTGTCGGGCTCGGGGGCCGCGGACACCTTGGCGGGCACGGGCCGGTCGGAGTCCTTGGCGGCGGCGGGCGCCACGGTGTTGGTGACGGGGTTCCAGTCCACGGAGGGATTGTCCACGACCACCGCGGGGATGGTCTGGGTCACGATGCGCTCCATGACCGTCTGGATCTGGCGCTGGCGCAGGAGGCCCTCGGCGCCCATGGCGTACTGGCTCTTGATCTCGTCGCGCAGGTTCCAGTGGGAGAGCAGGCGCTTGCCGGCGGGGAAGAGGCGCTGGCCCTTGGCGTCCACCAGGTGGTGCATCCAGATGTTGTAGCCGGCGATGTAGCGTTCGGCGTTGGCGGAGGCTTCGGCCATGGCCAGGTTCACCGAGGCGGGGATGCGCGTGGAGAAGCGGTCCACGAGCCGGGCTTCGGCCCACTGGCGGGTGGTCCAGGAGGCGCCTTCCTTCAGGCGCTCGTCCAGGGTGGTCATGGGGAAGTTGAGGAGGACGGCGAAGGCGAGCTTGTTCTTGAAGGCGTCGTCGCTGACGTGGGCGCCGGGGTCGAAGCCGGCGAGGATCTCGTCGACGGGGATCATGGGGCCGAGGTCGAGTTCGGAGTACCACCTGAAGTCCCGGCCGATCTCCAGCATGTGGCCGTCGAGGCTCTCGAGGACGAACTCCATGCGGTTGAAGAGGGCGTCAAGACTCGCCTGGTCGCCGGCGAAGTGGGTGCGGACGAAGTCTTCGAAGACCTTGCGGTTGCCGTCTTCGGGGCGCCAGAGGCGGGAGGCCTGGGCGGGGGCCTTGGCGGGGGGTTTGGCGTTCAGGGTGGCGATCGGGCTGCACGAGGCGGCGAGGATGGCGGCGATGCCTAGGATCTTCATGGTCTGCTCCCTGGGGGCTGGGTTGATTGTACTGGGTGTGGGGAGGGTGGGGTGTGCCGGGGGGCACAACCCTGGAGGCGGGCCAGGCGCGTAACGTGAAAGGGGTGCCCTTGGGGCACCCCTTCCGCATTCGGTTCCTTCGGGCGAACTAGAGGTTCTTCGCGTAATCCTTGAACTCCATGTCCGTCCCAAGGATGTGATGCGAGAACCAGTCCTGGACGAGGTAGAGCACTTCCTCCGCGGTCACCGACCCCGCCTCGTGCTTGTACCGCCGCTGCAGGTCCAGCATCCGCTCCCGGAAGTTGTCATGGACCTCCTTGTGGGCCTCCAGATCCGGATACCCCACCTTGGCCATCCACCGCTCCTCCGACTCGAAGTGCATGAGGGTGTAGTCGACCAGGAAATCGATGCGGTCCCCCATGGGCGGCGGCGCCTCCTCGGCCATGGCCTTGCGGTACTCGTCCACCATCTGGAAGAAGATGTGGTGGTAGGCATCGACCAGAGGGTTGCCCACGGTGTATTTCTCGGTCCATTCAGCGAATTCCATGCGGGCTTCCCTCGAGACGTGCACAAGTGTACCGGAATTCCCCTAACCCAGAGGCTCTTCGTGGGAGCAGGCGGGGCAGAGCATGACGGTCACGGGGTCCTTGCCCCGGGGCTTGCGGGTCTTTTCGGTCATGTACGGGTTCTTGCAGGCGGGGCAGGCGCGGGGCACGGGCTTGTCCCAGGCGGTGAAGTCGCACTTGGGGTAGCGGGTGCAGCCGTAGAAGATCTTGCCGAACCGCGTCTTGCGGGGACTGAGGTCGCCGCCGCACTTGGGGCACGGCACGCCCAGGATCTCCTTCTTGACGGTCTTGCAGGTGGGATAGTCCACGCAGCACACGAACTCACCGTAACGGCCGTGGCGCTTGACGAAGTGTTTACCGCAGGTGGGGCACTTCTCGTCCAGGGGCTGGTCCGGGGGAACGGGGATGCCCTTGGGGTCGGCCTTGCGGATGCCCTTGCAGCCCGGGTAGTTGGGGCAGGCCCAGAAGGGGCCGAACTGGCCCTTGCGCAGGGTCATGGGGGTGGCGCCGCAAAGGGGGCACTCGGGGGCGTCCTCGGGCTCCTCCATCTTTTCCAGCTCTTCGGTGTGGTCGCACTCGGGGTAGCGGGAGCAGCCCAGGAAGAGGCCGTTCTTTCCGATGCGCTTGAGCATGGGGGCCTTGCACTTCTTGCAGGGCACGTCGGCGGGGATGCCGGCCTTGAGGTTGGCCATGTCCTTGCCGGCCCGGGCGAGGAGCTTCTCGAAGGGGCCGTAGAAGTCCTTCATCGCCTTCAGGAAGGTGATGTCCCCTTCCTCCACCCGGTCGAGCTGGGCTTCCAGGCCGGAGGTGTAGGTGGGTTCCATGAGCTCGCGGAAGCCCTGCACCAGGAGGTCGGTCACCACGCAGCCCAGTTCGGTGGGCTTGAAGCGGCCCTCGTGCTTCTTCACGTAGTCCCGGTCCTGGATGGTGGCGATGATGCTGGCGTAGGTGGAGGGCCGGCCGATGCCGTCCTCTTCCAGCTCCTTGACCAGGGTGGCTTCCGAGAACCGCGCGGGGGGCTTGGTGAACTGCTGGTCGGTGTCCAGGTGCTCCAGCTTGAGGGGCATGCCCACCTTGAGGGCGGGAAGGCCGACGGCCTCCTCCTCTTCCTCCTCGGTGGCGGAGCCCTCGGTGACGGCTTCGGCCTTCTGCTCGTCCTGGCTCGCCCGGTAGACCGTCAGCCAGCCGGGGAACCGCTCGATTTCGCCCTTGGCCTCGAAGGCCGCGTCCTCGCCGCTGGGAAGGCGGGTCTCCGCCTCCACCACCGTCTCGTCGAAGACCGCGGATTCCATCTGGGAGGCCACCGTCCGCCGCCAGATGAGGGCGTAGAGGCGGAACTGGTCGGGCTCCAGGCGGTTCTTCATGCTCTCGGGGGTGCGGGTGATGTCCGTGGGCCGGATGGCTTCGTGGGCATCCTGCGCGGCGGCCTTGCCCTTGTAGACGCGGGCCTTGGCCGGGAGGTAGTCCTTGCCGTAGGTGTCGGCCACGTAGTCCCGGATGGCCGTGACGGCCTCGGGAGCCAGACGGGGGGAGTCCGTCCTCATGTAGGTGATGAGACCCACCGGGCCTTCGCCGAAGTCGACGCCCTCGTAGAGACGCTGGGCGTTCTGCATGGTGCGGGTGACGCTCATGCGCAGCTTCTGGGCGGATTCCTGCTGGAGCTTGGCCGTGGTGAAGGGGGCGGCGGGATTGCGCTTCTTCTCCTTGGTCTCCAGGGAGGTGACCTTCCAGGCCGCGGCCACGATCATGTCGCGCAGGGCGTGGGCCTGCTTCTCGTCGGCGATGCGGGCCTTGGTCTCCTTGTTGCCCAGCTGCACGGGGGCGCCGGAGAGGCGGGTGAGCTTCATCCAGAAGGGGGGCGGGGTCTTGGCGGAGAAACGGCCCTTGAGCACCCAGTATTCGACCGGGTTGAAGGCCTGGATCTCCCGTTCCCGGTCCACGATCAGGCGCACCGCCACGGACTGGACCCGGCCGGCGCTGAGGCCGCGGCGGACCTTGTCCCAGAGCACCTGGCTGACCTTGTAGCCCACGAGGCGGTCCAGGACCCGGCGGGCGCGCTGGGCGTCCACCAGCTTGCGGTTGATGGTGGTGGGGGCCGCCATGGCCCGCTGGATGCCGGTGGGGGTGATCTCGTTGAAGAGCACCCGGTGGACGGGCATGCCCTTGGGGGGCTTGATGGCTTCCAGGAGATGCCAGGAGATGGCCNNGCCTCCCCTTCGCGGTCAGGGTCGGTCGCCAGATAGATTTCGGTGGCCTTCTTGGCGGCGGCCTTCAGGTCGGTGACGACCTTGGCCTTGCTGGCCGGAATCTCGTATTCCTCCTGGAATCCGTTCTCGATGTCCACCCCGAGTTTCTTGGGCAGATCCCTGATATGGCCTACGGAGGCCTTCACCGTGTACCCCTTTCCGAGGTATTTGGTGATGGTTTTCGCTTTGGAGGGGCTTTCGACAATCACGAGCTTGGTCAATGGGATCTCCAAGTTTGCGATTTGGAACCCTTCATGGGGGATTTGTCAAGTCCCGGGGCAATATTGATAAATCATCAAGGATGTCTCCGGGCCCCAGGGCGGCCCTGGCAGCCCCCTCTCGAATCAGGCGGTTCGGCCCTTCATATAAAGGATCTTCGGGTGTCCCGGGACAGGCCCAAAGCTCCCTTCCCAGGTCCAGGGCGAGCTTGGCGGTGACCAGGGAGCCGGACGCATAGCGGGCTTCCATCACGACCACGCCGAGGGTCCAAGCGGCCAAAAGAACGTTCCGCCGGGGGAAGTGCCATTTCTGGGGCGGGGCGG
>DBME01000286.1 GCA_002298155.1 Holophagaceae bacterium UBA706
GTTCGCCTGTGACCACCAGAAGGCCCCCGACGAAGTGCCAGCTCCAGGGATCCAGGGCCTGGGGGGGCGCGGGGGCGGGAGCCGGCAGCGCCGGAGGCGCCTCCTCGCGGCGGCAGCCGGTCACGACCAAGGCCGCCAGCAGGGGCAGTCCGCGCAGGAAGCCGGAGACCGGCCCCGCCCTCACCGGGCTTCCCGGGAGCAGGAGGCCCAGTAGTTGGCCTTTTCCCGGATCTTCACCCGGACCACATCCCGGCCGTCGGCTTCCAGGAAGAGGAAGAGATCCTGGGCCAGGGATTCCGCCGTGGGGTTCCTGCCCGCCAGGGTCTCCTGGCGGTTGAGCAGGGAATAGTCCATGCGCCCGACCCAGGCATCCAGGGCGCCCGCCAGGGCGCTCTCACCGCCGGCCAGCCCGCAGGTGACCTCGGCCTCCCAGTTGTGGCCATGGCGCTCCTCCACGAAACCGGGAAGGTCATGGAAATGGTCGGCCACGAAGGGCCTGCGTATGGACAGGTGGAAGGTCCCCATGCCCCATTCTAGCCATGTTATAGGGTCTGTTTGCATCCAGGCCCTTGTGATGGCTGCCCGGACCCGCGACTGGCATCATGGAGAGTGGTTCCTTGAAGGTCCGGAGGTCGGATGCGCCGTCTGCCAGCTTTTCTCGTCACGTTGATGGTCCTCGCCTCGGGCCTGCTGCACGGCAAAGGGTTCGATCCCGAACGGGACATCGGCATGACGTTCCGCAAGGGCGCCGTGGTGGTGACCATCCCCGCGGGCGCGCACCTGAAGGCGGCCTTCATGGCCATCTCCCTCAAGGAAGGGACGCCCGGCACCCTCAAGGCCGGCCCCATCCCCCCCACCCGCGACAAGGACGAGCTGGGCGATGGCGTCTGGCACGACCAGGTGATCATCCCCGTGGCCGGCGAAGGCCTCAAGGGCGAGGTGGAACTGGTGGTGGAGTACCAGCCCTGCACCGAGGGCCAGGGCGGCGTGTGCTTCGCGCCCACGGAACGGATCCTGAAGGTCAAGGCCTCCGACATTCCGCCGGTTGGCGGCGCCGCCAAGGCCGCCGCGGGCCAGATGACCATGATGACCGCCGGAGCCCCGGCCGCCTACGCCGCCTGCGGCAACGTGCTGGAGGCCATGGCGGGCAAGGTCTACCGCTTGGGCGAGCGCGCCGGCGCGGGCAGCAAGGTCAAGATCATCAATCAGCTGCTGGCCGGCGTGCACATCGCTNNCGCTGCCAAGCCCGATACCCCGGCTACGACGCCCCAGGTCAAACCGGTGGAACCCATCCGCGAAGCGGCCCCGGTTCAGCCTCTGCCCGTCGCGAAAGCTGCGGCGCCCTCGCCCAAAACCGCGCCGACCGGGCTGTTCCTCAGCCTGATCACCGTATTCCTGGCGGGCCTCCTGGCCTCTCTGACGCCCTGCGTCTTTCCGATGATTCCCATCACCATGGCCGTCATCGGCGCCAAGGGTGGCGGCAAAGCCCGCGGCTTGGGGCTTTCCCTCATGCTGGTCCTGGGCATGGCGACCACCTACACGAGCCTTGGGATGGTGGCGGCAGCCACCGGTGCTGCCTTCGGCTCCGCCGCCCAAAGCCCGGCGTTCCTGATTCCTGCAGCCCTGTTCTTCACGGGTTTCGCCATCAGCCTCTTCGGAGCGTTCGAAATCCAGCTCCCCCAGAGCCTCCAGGCCAAGCTCCAATCCAGCGGACCCCGGAACGGATTCCTCGGCGCCTTCGCCATGGGCCTGATCCTCGGTCCCTTGTCGGCGCCTTGCGTGGGGCCCGTCATCGGGACCGTTCTCCTCGCCATCGCCCAGCAGGGCAGCATCGCCCTGGGGGCTTTGAAGTTGTTCGTCTTCTCCCTGGGGATGGGCGTCCTCTTCATCGCAGTGGGGACCTTCAGCGCCAGCCTTCCGCGCAGTGGCGATTGGCTCATCCGTTTCAAACGGATCATGGGCTTGATGGTCCTTGGTTTCGCCATATGGACCGTGCGGCTGATTGTGCCCCCATGGGCCTTCTTCGCCCTCCTGGGCATCCTTCAGCTCATCGGAGCCGCCGTGTTCGGGATTTTCGAACCTGCGGAGTCCTTCACGGCGCAGATCCGGAAAGGGTTCGCGATCCTGCTGCTGGTGCTGGCCATCCTCCACTGGATCAAGGCCAACGAACTCCTGTTCAAGGCCCCGCTCCTCGCTGGCCAGGGAGCCAGGGCCGAGGCCGTCCATGAGGCCAAGGGCTGGATGGAACAGGATTTCGAAGGCGCCCAGGCCAAGGCCAAGGTCAGCGGCAAGATGGTGCTGGTCGACACCTACGCGGAGTGGTGCGCACAGTGCAAGGAACTGGATGAGAAGACCTGGCCGGATCCCAAAGTGGCCTCCTGGATCTCTTCCAACGCCGTGGCCGTGCGCATCGACACCGACAAGGTCCGGAAGGACCTTCAGCGCAAGCTGGGCATCCCCAGCTATCCGACCATCATCCTGTTCGATGCGGACGGGAAGGAACTCCGCCGCATTGGCGGCTTCCAGGGGCCCTCGGAGATGCTTTCCTTCCTTAACGGCAATTAGGGGCAATCGTTTGGTTTTGGGATGGGGGTCGCGCAAGGTTTCCGCGCGCCGGAAGCTCTGTGGATCCAATTAATCGCTGACGAGACGCACTGCGTCGAGTCTGGGGATGCCATGATGATGACGATCCGAAGGTGATCAGCCGTACACAGCCCCGGCCAGATGCAGAAAGGCATCTTAGGCTGCCGGGTGGTTCCGCCACGGCGGTGGAAACCTGGAATGAGCGGGCTGTTCCTACGGCTCCAGGAACTTCCCCAGCGTCTTCTCGAGGTTGGCCCCCCGGAGATCCGCGCCGCTGGCCACGATCCTTCCGTCCGGTCCCACGAGGACCGGCTTGGGGATGCTCTTCACGCCGTAGGCCACCGCGACCGGGCTCTTCCAGCCCCCTTCCAGGAAGGCGTGCTTCCAAGGCATGGGGGAGCCGTCCAGGGACCGGAAACGGCCGATGGCTTCCACCTTGCGGTCCAGGGACAGGCTGAGGATCTCGAAGTTGCGGTCCTTGAACCGGGCCCAGGCCTTGTGGACGCCGGGGAGTTCGCCCACGCAGTCGGGGCACCAGGAGGCCCAGAAGTCCACCAGGACGAACTTGCCCTTGAAGCTGGCGGGGGTGAACCGCACGGCGGGCTCATCCAGGGAAGGGAGGTCGAAGGCGGGCGCGACGGTGCCCACCGCCGTGCAGGCTTCGCTCTCCAGGCGCGCCCGGGCCTTGGCTGCCTCGGTACTGTCCGGGAAATCCTTGAGCAACATGGCGTAGGAGGGTCTCCATTCGCTTTCGGTGCTGGTGTCGATCATGTCCATGAAATGGTCCAGCAGGAGTCCGCGGCGAAGTTCACCGTCGGGATGCGCGGACCGGGCCTGGGCCATGTAGGAACGAAAGCCCTGGGGGTCGTAGCCCTGGACGGCGGAAAGGAGGTTGCGGTCCAGGGTCCAGCCTGGATCGGTGGCTGGCACCTCGGCGCGAAGCTCCGCCAGTTCCTGGGCCGAGGGGATCTCCCGGGCGAGGCGGCGGTAGTAGATGCGGGCGATGAGGAGGGCGCGGCGGACGGCCGGGCGTTTCTCCTTGGCCAGGCGATCGGTCGTGGCGGCGATCTCCTTGGCGCAGTCGGCCTTGAACTCGCTGGACCAGGCGTCCGGGAGATTGCAGACGTTGCGGCCGAACTCCACCACGGCCATCTGCATGCCGAGACAGATGCCGANNCACCAGGGACGTGGCCAGGAAGGGAAGAAGGGTCAGGGGCTTCAAATCAGACTCCGAATTGGCCCAGGTGATGGTCCAGATGCTTGTAGAAGTGCATGCCCCACTGCTCGGCGTTCAGTCTTCCAAAAAAGGGATGGCGGTGGTGCCGGATGGCCGCCGGTCCGGGTGCGAAAAAGGCGAACATCTCCATCATGTGCGCCATTTCAGCGGCGAATTCCCTCTCGCTGGGAGGTTCCACCGGTCGGGTGGCGGGGGGTTCCTGGCGGAAGGGCACCTCGTTGAAGGCGCTCGCCTTGATCAACCAGCCGTAGATGGCGGGCATCCCGCCCTTCAAGGGCACGGCGCTGGCGGCCATGGCCATGCCTTGGGTGCAATGGGCCAGCATCTGGGCGGCGTTCATGTCGCCGAAGCTGGGCATGGCCTCCCTCCGCAGGTTGCCCAGACGCATCAGAAGTTCCTCCCGCACCGGAGGATCGAAGAAGTTCTTCACGGGAGCTCCTTGAGGAGATCGTTCAGTTGCTTGATTGCTTCTTCGGTTCGGCTCAAATACCAGGTGAAGGCACGGCCGGGCACCTGCACCACGTGCGTTCCGGGCAGGCGTTTCCGGAGATCCTCGGCATGCCGGCGGGTGAACCGGAAGGGTTCGTCGGGCAGGAGGATCACCTGGGGTTCCAGGGCGGCGAGTTCGGCGTCGGTGAAGGCCGGGTAGCCCCCGGGCCCCACGGGGGCGAGGCCGGCCTGCTTCAGGAGGTCGCCCACGTAGGTGTCGGGGCCGGCGCTCATCCAGGGGTCCTTCCAGATGAGGGCCAGGGCGCGGCGGCCCTTCCTGCGGGCAGGCTTGGGCAGGGCCTTGAGGGAGGCCTCCCGGGCCCGGCCGGCCTCGGGGACGCCCAGGGCGTCTCCCAGGATGCGGAAGGCCTTGGCGCAGTCCTTGAGGGACCGGATCGTCAGGACGAGGAGGGGGATTCCCGCCGCCTCCAGGGCCTGGGCAGCCTCCCGGGTGTTCTCGTCCCGCTCCAGGATGACGAGGTCCGGGCGCTGGCTGAGGATGCGGGGGAGACCGGGGTTCTTGGTGCCGCCCATGGCGGGGACCGTGTTCCGGATCCACCGGGGTTCCACGCAGAAGGTGGTCCGGCCCACGAGGCGCGAGGCCAGGCCCCACTGGGCCAGCAGTTCCGTGACGCTGGGCACCAGGGAGACGATGCGCATGGGGCCGCCGGGACCCGCCTCGGCGACGGGGGCGGCGAGCTTCCGCGCCGGGCCGGAAGGGGCGTCCAGCACCAGGCCCGAGTGGGGATCCGGGATGGTCCCCAGGCCCGTGGGGCACTGGTCCCGCAGGGGGCAGCCAGGGCAGTCCGGCTTGCGGGCGTCGCACACGCGCCGCCCGTGGATGATGAGCTGGTGGTGCAGGTCGATCCAGTCCTCCCGGGGGAAGAGCCGGCAGAGGTCGGCCTCGACCTTCTCGGGCGTGTTGGCCTCGGAGAGCCCCAGGCGCCGGGCCACCCGGAAGATGTGGGTGTCCACCGGCAGCGCCGGGACCCCGAAGGCGTTGGCCAGGACCACGTTGGCGGTCTTCTGGCCCACCCCCGGCAGGGCGGCCAGGGCCGCCATGTCGCCGGGGACCACGCCCCCGTGGCGCTCCAGCAGGGCGATGGCCATGGCCTTGAGGTTCCGGGCCTTGTTGTGGAAGAACCCCGTGGAACGGATGAGGGCCTCCAGCTCCGGGATGGAGGCCTGGGCGAGGCCGGCGGCGTCGGGGAAGCGCTGGAAGAGGGCCGGGGTGGTGAGATTGACCCGGGCGTCGGTGCACTGGGCGCTGAGGACCGTGGCCACCACCAGCTGGAAGGGGTCCACGTGGTCCAGGGCGCAGCGCGCGTCGGGGTAGGCGGCCTTCAGCCGCCGGGATAGGGTCGGGATGGAGAGGGCCTTCCTTGCCATGGATCCAGCTTAACCCGATAGAATCTACCCGAGGTGCCGTAATGACCTACCATCCCACGGGCAAGCTGGACTGCGTCGAAACGGCGACCCACTATCGTGAGCGCGTCCGTCTCAACGTGCAGAAGCTGGGTTCCGCTCCGGGGCTGGCCGTGATCCTGGGCAGCGCCGACCCCGGCAGCGTCCTGTACCGGGACCTTCTGGTGCGCGACTGCGAGGAGCTGGGAATCCGCACCTCCCTGCACCTGGTGGAGAGCGGGATCCAGGCCGTCAAGCTCATCGCCCACCTCAACCAGGATGCGGGCACCAAGGGCATCTTCATCTTCTACCCCCTGCGCTACCCCGAGCTCAAGGACGACGAGATCATGGACCTGGTGGACCCCGGCAAGGACATCGAGGGCCTCCACTCCATCAATATCGGCTACCTGAACAAGTTCCGGAAGCGCATGTCCGAGGGCCTGGACCGGGTGTGCATGGTTCCCTGCACCGGGCGCGCCGTCATCAAGGTCATCAAGCGCGGCTTCGGCGCGGACTTCTTCGCGGGCAAGACCGTCCTGGTGATCAACGACAGCCTGCGCATCGGGCGCCCCGTGACCGCCATGGTCGCCAACCTCAAGGGCACGCCCATCCTGTGCCACCAGCACACCCGGCCGGAGCACCTGGAAGGCTTCGTGAAGGTCGCCGACGTCATCGTCAGCGCGGTCCCGGGCGACAACTACCGCATCCCCACCGAGTGGATCCAGCCCCACGCCCTGTGCGTGGACCTGAGCCACGCCGGCAACTTCGACTATCCGGCCCTGGAGGCCAAGGGAATCCAGTACACCAACACCAAGCGCAACAGCGTGGGGAAGGTGACCCGGGCGATGGCGCTCCTGAACCTCACGTACGCGGCCGGGGTGTAGCCTCAAGATTGGGCAGGCCGTTGCTGCGAAGTTGGGTATCGGTGGC
>DBME01000373.1 GCA_002298155.1 Holophagaceae bacterium UBA706
CCGCTCAACCCATGCGTGGTGGGTCGCAGCCTCGAACTGGAATTCCCTCACCAACCTGGAGCTGACGAAGACCAGCCTCGTGGCTGCTTCGTCAGCTGCCGGAAGCCCTGCTCAGCACCCGCTCCAGCACATCCTGCAGATCCTGGAACGCGAACGGCTTCTGGATGAACGCCGACGGCCGCGTCCCGCCCAGCGTCCCGAAGGCCTCCTGCTCGCTATACCCGCTGACGATGACCACCTTGGCTTCGGGGTCCCGGGCCAGCATCTGCAGGAAGGCGGTGCGGCCGTCCATGCGCGGCATGGTGAGGTCCATGAACACCAGGCTGTAGGTCGCGGGCTGGAAGCGGTCCAGGGCCTCGAGGCCGTCCTGGGCCTCCACCACCTCGAAGCCCATGATCTGTAGCATCTCGCCGAAGCTTTCCCGGACCTCGGGCTCGTCGTCCACCAGGAGGACCTTGCCCTGGAAACGGCCGTGATGATCGGCGGGCACGTCGCCCTCCAGGGCGGGGGGCCGGGAGTCCGTGGCCCGGAAGAGCACCTCGAAGGCGCTGCCCTTGCCCAGCTCCGAGCTGATCTCGATGCCCGCCTTGTGGCCGCGCAGGATGCCCAGCATGGCCGACAGGCCCAGCCCGCGCCCCGCCCCCTTGGTGGTGAAGAACGGATNNGGCGCCATGCCGCAGCCGTTGTCCTCCACCGTCAGGGCCACGTAGGTGCCGGGTTCCAGGTCCTGCTTGGCCAGCGCCGGTCCCATGCCGTGGAGGTCCAGGGTGCGCAGGCGGGTGCGCAGCGTGATGACGCCGCCGTCCGCGCTGATGGCGTCCGAGGCGTTGGTGACCAGGTTCATGAGCACCTGCTGGATCTGCGTGGCGTCGGCCTCGATGGGGGGGAGGTCCGGGGCCAGGTCGAACTCCAGGTGGCACCGCTTGGAGATGGAGGCGGCCATGAGCTCGGTGATGCCGCGCACCAGGGAATTGATCACCACCGGCTCCACCACGAACCGGCCCCGGCCCGAGTAGGCCAGCATCTGCCGGCAGAGGCCGCCGGCCTTGCCGATGATGGCCTCCATGTTGGCCAGGTACTTGGCCGGCGGGGCGCCGGGGGGCACCTTCATCTGGGCCAGGTTCAGGTTGCCCAGCATGGCGCTGAGCATGTTGTTGAAGTCGTGGGCGATGCCGCCGGCCAGCACGCCCAGGCTCTCCAGCTTCTGGGCCTGGCGCACGGCGTCCTCCTGGAGGCGCAGGTTGTGCTCCTCCTTGACGGCTTCGGCGAGCTTGTCCACCAGGTTGTTCACGTCATCCACCAGCCGGCCGATCTCGTCGTTGGTGTGCCCCGTGGGCGACTGCATGCGCATGCCCTGGGTGGGCACCAGGTCGTGGAGCTGGTCCGAGAGGTGCTTGATGGGGCGCACGACGATGCGGGCCACGGTCCAGGCCAGGGCCGCGCCCACCACCGCCGCCAGGAGGAGCACCAGGCCCCGGAGCATCCACACGTAGTGGGCCACCCGGCGCTCGATGGCGTCGGCGTCCGGAAGCACCTGGATCTGGCCGATGCGCTGGCCGGCGGAGAAGGGCGAGAGGAGGGGCAGCGTCACGGCCGCGCCGGCCCTGCGCACGCCGGGGCGCAGGGCGATGGCCAGGACGTTCTCGTTGTCCCGGATCTCCACGGCGCCCAGGCTCGGGGAGTTGAGCAGGCCCTTGGCGGTCTCGTCCGCCAGGCGGCGGTCGCCCACGAAGCAGGCCACGCGGGCCGAGGGCTCCACCACGGCCAGGAGGCCCTGGATCTCGTCCTGGACCCGGGTCTCCTCCATGGTCCGGGCCAGGCGCACCACCATTTCGCTCGTCACCAGGCCGATGCCCAGGGCCACCCCCAGCACGAGGATGGCGGTGCGGGCGAGGATGCTGGAGCGGATCGTGTGGGCCATCTTCCTTCCCGTCATTTCCCGAACATGAACACGACGCGCACCCGGTGGTCCACGGCGTCACCGTCGATGATCGCCACGGCCCCGGGGGTCCGGGCGACGCGCTTGAGCAGGTCCTTGGCGCTACCCGCCAGCTCCGGCGGCTGCGCCTGTCCGGAGAAGAAGAGTCTGGCCCAGTAGGTGTTGATCTCGGCCAGGTCCTTGTCCACCAGAAGCTGGTAGAAGCGGGCCCGCACGGTTTCGGGCTGGGCCTGCTGCAGGGGCACGGCCAGGACGCCTCCGGGCAGGCGCTTCTGGCGGCCCATGAAGAGGTTGATCACCTCGTCGCGGGTCAATTTCTCCACCCGGCTGTCCGCGCCCACCACCACCACCGGCTCCCCGGCCCAGGCCAGGGCTCCCGCCAGCAGGAGGGCGGCGAGGCGCAGGGGGATGGTCAGGGTGCGGGGCATCAGAAGATGAAATCCAGGACGACGGAGGCGATGGTCATGCGCCCATCCCAGCGGCTGCTGGAGGTGGGGAAGAGGAACGGGGCGGAGGGGTCGGCCACGATGCGGTCCACCTGGGCCTTGAGGGCCGCCCGGGGCAGGAGGTCCCAGCGCACGCCCAGGGCCACGTCGGTCTGGTTCATGTGGGCGTTGCCCACCACCGCCGTGACGCCCTGGGCGACCTGGAGGGCCTCGTCACCGAGGGTGGGCAGGGCGCCCACGTAGGCGACGGCATGGTCGGAGGTCACGCGCGAGACCACCGCATAGGGGGACACCGCACCCACCTTCCGGGACAGGGACAGATACCCCGCCTGGGAGTCGGGGCTCAGCGGCGACTGGGACCGGGTCTGAGCCAGGGCGCACTCGGCCTTCCAGGGGCCCTGCTGCCAGCCCATACCGAGGGAGGAGTAGCGGATGATCCGCCCTTCGATGCCCAGTGCCCGGGACTGGCTCGCCAGCGCGGGATCGTCCAGGGCCTCGGCGTAGGTGGCCAGGGCCTGCTTGAGGTCCGCGATGGGCGGGGGGAAATCGTGGGCCATGCGGACCTGGGCGTAGGTCAGGCGGAAATTCAGGTTCGGCCCCTGGTACTCGGCCATGGCCCCGAAGACCTGCGACCCGCCCAGATTCAGGTGGCCGGGCATCTCGCCCAGGGGCAGCTTCTCACCGGCCCAGCCGCCGGAGGCCTTGAGGCGCAGGGTCCGGTTCTCCCCCAGGAGGGAGGTCCAGGCCACATCCACCCCGTCCAGGTGGGAGATCATGAGCGGGCCGTAGAACTCCACCGGGGGCCGCACCCACAGGTAGGAGTACCCCACGTTGCGGGTGTCCGCCAACTGGAAGACATCCCAGCCCACGCGCCCCGCCCGCACCTGGAGGCCGGAGCCCGGGGCGTAGCTTAGGAAGGCCAGGGAGAGTTCGGGCATGACCGTATGGTCGAAGCGGTACTTGCTCACCACCTGGCCCACCACGGAGAGGTCCTCCGTGAGATTCAGGTTGGCCTGGAGGCCGAGGCGGCTGTCCACCAGGAAGCTGGGCGTGGTCCTCACCCCCTCCGGCTGGGAGAGGTCGCGGCCGAACTCCGCCTCCCGGGTGCTGTTGAGGGCAAGGCCGAGCGTGCCGAAGCCGCTGACCTTGAACCGGGAACCGGAGTCCTGGGCCGAAAGCGCTCCGGACAGGAACGCCAGGGCGACGAGGGCCGGAAATCGGGGCGGCATCAATCCCTCCTGGAACCGCCCCTCATGGGCGGAAAGGCTGGGGGTGACTGGGGAACAACGTGGGAACAGAACATACTACACGCGGCGCCGGGGCAAGGTGACCGAAATGGGATTGTTGACCGGGGCGCCAAGGATTACCCGGGGAGGCGCCCTTGCGGTAGGGTGGGGACGTCCCCTTCCACGCTCCCAGGTCACCATGTCCAAGCGGTCCCCCTTCCTGATTCCGGCCGGCTCCACCTTGCCGGTGGCCTTCATCCTGGTGTTCGCGTTGGCGTGCCTGGGGGGCGTGCTCATCCTCGCGGAGGTGGCCGTTCCGCAGAGGTGCCTGGCGGTGCGGTTCGCGGATCCGATGCCCAGGCCGTCCCGGGGGGCGCTCCAGGATCCCGTGCTCCGCAAGGCCTACGAGGCTGAGGTGGATCCCCTCCTCCACGCCCGGGCGATGCCGGAGGGCAGGGTCCGGGTGCAGGGGCGCGTCCTCCCCCTGGCCGACTATGAAACCCGCCTCGTGGAGCATTTCCTCGGGGACGCAATGCTGCCGCGGGAGGTCTTCCTCGAGGCGGATCCGGAGGCCAAGCTCGAGGACATGGTGGCGCTGATGGGTTGCGTCCGCGCCGCTTCAGACCGGGTGTACGACCATGGCAACACCATGGATCTCTTTGGGGGATACGCCATCCAGATGCTCCAGATGGGTCACGCGCCGCCCAGGTCGTGGGCGGAGTTCGAGGAAAGCCAGGCTTCGGTGGAATTCGGTTCCTGCCTTGTCCTGGGACCGTCGGGTTTCCCGAGGCGGTCGGCGCCGAATCCCCTGGACACGATGCTGCTGTGCATGGGTGCGCTGGGGGGGCTGGCGGGGGTGGCGGCCTGCATACTCCAGGGGCGGCGGGCCGTGAATCCGGAGTTTGCGGGCTGGTGCTGACTCAGGCGGGAATGACGGCGCGGTCGATGCAGGCGGTCGCCGTGGTTAACGGAAGGCTTCCAGCCGCATGAGCTCCAGCACCGGCGCGGCGGCGGCGCGGGACGCCGCCAGGTCCACCCGGAATTCGGCCACCCAGTCGTTGTCGCCCTCCTCGTCCACCAGCATCTGCTGGACGGTGAGGGTGCCGGGTTCCTGGCCGTCCTGCACATAGGTGTGGCGGAGGTTCCGGCCTTCGGCGTCCAGGCGCGGGCCCTTGTGGCCGGCGCGGTAGGCGTCCAGGGCGGCCCGGAGCCGGTCCGCGGTCCAGGGGGCGCCCTCGGCGTCCCGGGGCTCCTCCGTGCCGCCGAATTCGGCCAGGTTGCCCAGGGCCTCCTCCCAGTCGCCCACCACCAGCGCGCGCAGCACGGTGAAGATCCGGTGGCGGATGGCGGCGGTGAAGCCCTTCCGGTCGCGGGTGACGTCCAGGGCGGCCTCCTCGGCGCCGGGGGGGCGCAGCTCGGGGCTGTCGGCGGGGCGGTAGGCGCCGTCGCGCATCTTCTCCCACTCGTCCAGGAGGCTGGAATCCACCTGCCGGAGCATGGCGCCCAGGTAGAGCTCCATCTCGCGCACCTCGTGGGTCTTGGCGGCATCGGGCACGGTCTGGGCCAGCACCTTGAACACGCTGTTCAGGTGGCGCAGCAGGAGGCCCTCGGAGCGCTGGATGTCGTACTCCCGCACGTAGTCCGAGAAGGAGCGGTAGTCCTCGAACATCTCCCGGGCGATGGACTTGGGCTTGATGTTCTCCTCGCCCACCCAGGGGTGCTTCACGGCGAATTCGTTGAAGGTGCCGTAGATGAAGTCGCGGTGCGGCTTGGGGTACTCGAGCTTCTCCAGCTCGGCCATGCGCTCCTCGTACGGGATGCCGGCCATCTTCATCTCGGCCACCTTCTCGCCCTTGAGGCGGTCCAGCTGCTTGCGGAGGATGACCTCGGGGTTCTCCAGGATGGCCTCCACCAGGGTGACCAGGTCCAGGGCGTAGTCCGGGCTGTCTGCGTCCAGGAGGGGGATGGTGTCCAGCAGGTATAGGGAAAGGGCCTGGTCCATGGAGAAGTCGTCCTGGAGCTCCACGTTCACGCGCAGGCCGGCCTTGCCGCCCTCGGGGGCAGGGGTGAACTCCACGATCTTCCGGTCCACCAGGGCGCGGAACAGCTGCCAGGCGCGGCGGAAATGGGCCTCCTTGGCCCGGGCGGTGTCGTGGCATTCCCGGATGAGCAGCCGCAGGGCGCGGCAACCGTCCCCCGGGCGGCTCAGGACGTTGAGGAGCATGCCGTGGCTCACCTGGAACCGGCTCACGAGGCGCTCGGGCTGCGCGGCGGTGAGCCGCTCGAAGGTCTGCTGGTCCCAGTTCACGAAGTTGCGGTCGGGGGGCTGGCGCTTCACGAACTTCCGGCCGCCGGCGGCGGCCTTGGCGGCGAGCTTGGCGTTCTCGATGACGTGCTCCGGCGCCTGGGCCACCACCCAGCCCACGTCGTCGTAGCCCTTGCGGCCGGCGCGGCCCGAGATCTGGTGGAAATCCCGCGCGCTCAGGATGGCGGTCTTCTGGCCGTCGTACTTGCACAGCCGGGTGAAGAGCACCGTGCGGATGGGCACGTTGATGCCCACGCCCAGGGTGTCCGTGCCGCAGATGACCTTGAGCAGGCCCTTCTGGGCCAGCTGCTCCACGAGGATGCGGTACTTGGGCAGGAGGCCGGCGTGGTGGAGCCCGATGCCGTGGCGCAGCCAGCGCTTGAGGTCGGGGCCGTAGGGGCTGTTGAACCGGAAGCCCTCCAGGCCCTTCTGGATGGCGGCCTTCTCCTCCTTGGTGCACAGGTTGATGCTGGTGAAGTCCTGGGCGCTGGTGGCGGCCTCCAGCTGGGTGAAGTGCACCAGGTAGACGGGGGCCTTGCCCTCCTCCACCAGGCGTTCCAGGGTCAGCGACAGGGGCATCTCCGCGTACGTGAAGCCCAGGGGCACGGGGCGGTCCGTGGACTTCACCGCCACCGTGGGCAGGCCGTTGAGCCGCGTGAGCTCCCCTTCGAAGAAGGTCGTGTCGCCCAGCGTCGCCGACATGAGCAGGAAGCGCGCCTTGGGCAGGGTGAGCAGGGGGACCTGCCAGGCCACGCCCCGGTCGCGGTCGGCGTAGTAGTGGAACTCGTCCATGACCACGTCGTCCGCGGGGGCGGCCTCGCCCTCGCGCAGGGCCATGTTGGCCAGGATCTCGGCGGTGCAGCAGAGGATGGGCGCGTCCCGGTTCACGGTGGCGTCCCCCGTGGCCAGCCCCACGTTCTCGGGGCCGAAGTCCCGGCACAGGGCCATCCACTTCTCGTTGACCAGGGCCTTGATGGGGCAGGTGTAGACCGAGCGCCGCCCCCGGGCCAGGGACAGGAAGTGCATCGCCGAGGCCACCAGGGACTTGCCCGAGCCGGTGGGGGTGTTGAGGATGACGTTGCGCCCCTCGAACACCTCGAGGATCGCCGCCTCCTGGGCGGGGTAGAGGGTGAGCCGCCGGCCTTCCACCCATTCCAGGAAGCGGCTCAGAAGCTCTCCGGAATCGGTGGCGGGGTCGGCGGGAAGGAGGTCGGCGAGGGTGGTGGGAGGCATGGGGCTCAGCGGCGGTTCTTCACGTAGGTCTCAAGCCAGGTGTCCTGCTCCCACAGCATGTGCAGGAGGTTCTCCCGGGCCGCGTAGCTGTGGCTCTCCATGGGCAGGAGGACCAGCCGCGCCGTCCCGCCGAGGCCCTTGATGGCCTGGAACAGGCGCTCGCTCTGGAGCGTGAAGGTGCCGGGGTTGTTGTCCGCCTCGCCGTGGATCAGGAGGATGGGGGCCTTGATCTTGTCGGCGTGGTCGAAGGGGGACATGGCGTGGTAGAGCCCCGGCACCTGCCAGTAGGTGCGCTCCTCGGACTGGAAGCCGAAGGGCGTCAGGGTGCGGTTGTAGGCGCCGCTGCGGGCGATGCCCGCCGCGAAGAGGTCCGAATGCGCCAGGAGGTTGCCCACCATGAACGCGCCGTAGCTGTGCCCCACGCACGCCACGCGCCGGGGGTCGCCCACGCCCAGGCGGTCCACCTCGTCGATGGCGGCCTTGGCGTCGGCCACGAGCTGCTCGACGTAGGTGTCGTTGGGTTCGGCCTTGCCCTGGCCGACGATGGGGAACTGGGTGTTCTCCAGCACGGCGTAGCCGCGCAGGGTCCAGTAGATGGGGCTGGCCCAGAAGGGGCGGGAGAACCGGTGCGGGGATTCCCGCAGCTGGCCGGCGGTGCTGGCGTCCTTGTACTCCATGGGGTAGGCGTCCATGAGCACGGGGAGCTTGCCGTCCCGGGCAGGGTCATAGCCCGGAGGGAGGTGGAGCGTGGCGCTGAGGGCCACGCCGTCGGCGCGCTTGTAGGTGATGGTCGACTGCTTCACGCCGTCCAGGGCCTTGAAGGGGTTGGGGAAGGCGGTGACGGGCTGGAGGCCGCCCTTGGCGCCCACCGTGCGCAGGAAGAGGTTGGGGAAGGTGCGGGGCCCCTCCACGTAGTTCAGGAGCCGGACGTGATCGGGGTCCAGGACCTTCACGATGCGCTCGTACGTGGTCTTCCCCTCGGCGCGCCACAGGCGCGTGGTGTGGCCGGTGCCCAGGTCGAAGGCGTCCAGGAAGGGCCGGTTGCCCTCGGGGGAGCAGCCTTCGCCCTGGAGGAAGAGCCGCTTGTGGTCCGCGCTGAAGCGCAGGACTTGGGCGTTGAACGCGTTGGGCGCCAGGACGAACATCCCCGGATCGGCATAGTCGTCCTCGCTGGAGCGGTCGAAGATCACGCGGCCTTCCGGGTTGGCCGGGTCCCAGCGGCAGACGCGGGTGCGCCGGGTCTTCCACCAGGAATCCACGAAGATCGTGGTGCTGGCATCGCCCCACAGGGCCTCCATGAAGCGGTGGGGGGTCTTCCACAGGAGGACCGGCTGGCCCTTGAAGGGCGCCGCCAACTGCAGCACGGAATCCCGCAGGGCGGCTTCACGCTTGGGATCGCCGCCGTCCAGGGCCTCGGCCCACACGGCCGTGGCGGGCACGTCCTGGCGCCAGCTGAAGTTGCGCCTGCCGGCCTCAACCGCGTCGAAGTCCAGGGGGACCTGGTCCTGGAGGGGCTTGTCGACCAGCTCGACCTCGGTGGCTCCTGTGATGTCCACCACGCGGGCGCGGTAGGGGAAGCGGTCCAGCTGGAGCTGGTAGGAGAAGGGGCGCCGGACCTCGGTCACGAGGAGATGCGCGCCGTCGGGGGAGATCTCCAGTTCCCGGTACATGGCCGGGGGCAGGACGGGGGTGACCTTGCCGTCAAGCCCCACCCGGTTCACGGCGACCGTGGCGTAGTAGACGAAGCGCTCCTCGTCCGCGGGGTTGCGCAGCAGGTCCTGCAGGGTGCGGGAGGGCGCCTTCACGCCGGTGGCGACCTGGACATTGGGGCCCTGGGGCAGGGCCGCGGCTTCGGGGCAGGGGGCCAGGGTGGGCCGCATGCGCACGAAGAGGGACTTGCCGTCGGGGGCCCAGCCGTAGGGGGCGCCCAGGGTCGAGCTGANNTAGGGTGGCTCTGGTGAGGGCGCGGGCCGCGCCGGTGCCCAGGTCCACGACCCAGAGGGCCAGGCCGTTCTCCTGCACTTCCACGAAGGCGAAGGAATGGCCGTCGGGGGAGAAGGAGGGCATGAGGTAGCGCAGGCCGGCGGGGAGGCCCGCCACGGCCAGGGGACGGCCCGTGGCGAGATCCTGGAAGGAGAGGCTGGTGAACGGCTTGGTGCGGGCGTTGCCATGGGTGCGCGGGTTGATGCGCAGGCCCGCCAGGCGGAGCTCGGGCGCCGCGAGGTCCGCCAGGCCCAGGTAGGCGGGCCGCTGCACCAGGGCCAAGGTCCGCCCGTGGGCGTCGGCGAAGGCCTGGGGCGGCAGGGCGGCGTCGGCCAGGTCGAGGATGGCCTGGGGCGGTTTCTGATAGGTCTGGGGCGACTGGGCCAGCAGCTGGGACCCGGCCCAGACGAGGGCCGGAAGGGGAAGGAGGGATCGGATCATGGGTGCTCCGGTGCGGAATGAAGGCCTGGGATCCCAGCCAGAATGCCACGGTACGCGCCGCCGCGATCAACAGCGAACGGGCCAACCGGCAACCTTTACTCCGGTCCCCGGGGCTTCCCGCCCATGGGGGAAGCTCTCTGGAAAGGGATTTCGGTCTTTCCGCCCTTGCCTCATGATCCAGCCATGACCGCCTGATGAAACAGGATCCGCGAACGGGTCGATGGGCGCATTCCGGACGACGCCCGCAAGCCCCTTTGATACATCAGTCATAGGTTACAGCCGGAATCACGTTGAGGCGGCGTTATGCTCCCTTGTGTTGGAATGGCAGGGGCTGGAAGAATGTCCTTTTGGGGGTGCCTCGAGTGTCAGGGGATGGGGCCGAGCGTCGGCGATATACGCGCATGAGCACCTCGGGCGGTCCCTACGGTGTGGCCTTCCACATCCATGACCGGCTGGTCTCAGACGCAAGGCTGGCGAACATCAGCGCCGGCGGCTGCGGCCTGGAGATCCAGATGGTGGACGCCTGGGACCTGGACACCGGGTCCGTGCTGGACAACCTCTGCATCATGCACCCGGACTTCCCCTGCGTGCCCCTCCAGGGGACCGTGGTGCGCCTCCTGGGCAAGGTGCCCGGGAAGACCAGCGGCTACGTCCTGGCCGGCATCGAGTTCTCCCTGATCACCCCCTTCATCCAGGAACTGATCGAAGGCCACGTGGTGGCCCACAGCGCCCAGGAAACCTGAAGCAGCGCATGGCGGGGACCCCGGTCCCCTGGAGTGGACATGGCATCCAAGGCAATGGATCACCTGCGAATCTTCCTGGACCATCTGGACGGGGAGGAGCGGAGCCATCAATTGGAATTCTTCCGCGGGGTGATGGCGGCGGGGCCGGAGGCGGTGGGGGAGCTGGACGGCCGGCTGCCCGGGTCCCGGGCCCCCAAGGCCTTGCGCCAGCTGTCCATGGAGGCCTGCTTCTACTTCCCGTGGCCGGAGTGGGTGCCCATCCTCTCCCGCATCCTGCGCTACGAGTCCGACCTGGCCATCTTCAGCACCGGCGCCAGGGCCCTGGGCCGGATCGGCAACGAGGAGGCGCTGGACGCCCTGCGGGAGCTCAACTCCATGCGCCAGGGTGCGGAATTCAAGGAAGTGCTGGCGGGCGTCCTCACCCAGGCGGATCCGGCGGAGGCCTTCGCGCACTACCTGGGCAGCCTCCTGGCGGGCTCCTCGAACCCCAGCGTGGCCAACGAGGCCGCGCAGCGGCTCATGGCCCTGGTGGACGGCTCCAACCTGGAGGAGCTGAGGACGGTGGCCATGCACCCCGACCTGCTGGTGTTCCGGCACGCCATCCAGCTCCTGGCTTCCATCCATACCGCCGAGACCGCGGAGGTCCTGGCGGACATCTTCGAGGACAGCCACCACGAGGTGCTGGGGGACCGGCAGCTCAAGGAGGTCATGACCCCCTTCCGGACCCTCCAGGGCCTGGGCGCCCGGGAGAAGGCCCTGGAGGCCCTGCGCATCATCAACACCGGCGAAGGGCTGGACGTGCCGCCCGCGGTCAAGGCCTTCTACCGGGAGGTGGTGGCGGCCACGGAGGAAGGCAAGCCCTCCCAGCTGCCCGCGGTCCTGGTCCAGACCCAGGACGCCATGCACCAGCGCGCCCGGCGCCTGGGCTTCGCGGTGGACGCCACGGCGGAGGGCATGGTGACCCTGGTGCAGAAGGGCTTCATGGAAGCCGGGCGGGTCCTGGACCTCCTGGTGGAGGCCTACCGGGAGCAGACGGGCCGTGAAGGTCTGGCCCGGGCCCTGGCGCGCCTCGTCCCCGCGGACGACGCGAAGGTCACGAACCTCATCCTCACCGGCCCCGACGGGGCCCAGCGGGCGGCAGCCGTGGAGGTGCTGGGCTCCCGGCAGGAGGAGGCCCTGCAGCCGGTCCTGCTCCAGGCCTGCCACGACCCCCTGTCGGACATCGCCGACCGGGCCATGCTCTACCTGGGCAAGCTGCCCGGCGCCCAGGACATCGCCCGGGAGCTGGTGCGTTCCCAGAACCCCCAGGACCTGGCCCTGGGCCTCCAGCTGGTAGCCCAGCGCAAGTTCCAGGACCTGGTCCCGGACCTGCTCGAGATGGTCAAGACCAGCACCCGCGAGGAAACCACCCTCCAGGTCATCGAGACCCTGGGCGCCGTGGGCGGGCCGCTGGTGGCGACCCACCTGCTGGAGATGCTCCATTCGGGCCAGAGCCTGCGCATCCAGACCATCGTGGCCGAGGCCCTCCAGCGCCTGAAGGACCCGGAGATTGCCCAGGCGCTGTGCGCCAAAGCCGACGAGATCAAGGTCCCGATCCTCCACTGCATCGCGGTGGAAGCGCTGGCCCAGGCCCACGCCACGGCCGAGCGCGCCCTGCCCGCGGAGGGCGCGCCGACCGTGCTCGCCCAGGTCCGCAAGGCATGGATGGACCGCAATCCCTGGGGCATGCGCCTGCGCATCACCCTTGCCCTGCAGGGACTCCACATGGCCTCGCAGGAGACCTGGTCGGCGGTGGCCTACCTCGTGAGGGACACCCTGGCCGAGAAGCGCCCCGCGGGCGCCTGGAGCCCCGACGCGCTGCACCAGGTCCAGGCCGCCCTCAAGGATTTCCAACGCAAGGCCGCGGGCCTGCCGGAGACGGAGGGCTGAGGTGGGGGCGGATGCGCCCATAGCGCTTCAGCTTGCGGTAGAGGGTGGCTGAGCCGATGCCCAGCTGGAGGGCGGTCCGCACCTGGTTGCCGCCGTTGGATTCCAGGACGGCCAGGATGTAGTCCTTCTCGATCTCGGCCAGGGGCCTCACCGGCCCCCCCGGGATCGTCCGGCCATCGGAGGCGCAGGGTTCCCTGGCCAAGGCGGTGGCGACGGTGCCCGGGGAAAGGGCGGCGGCGCGCTCCATGGCGTTCTCCAGCTCCCGGACGTTGCCTGGCCACGGGTGGGCGAGGAGCTGGCGTTCCAGGGCCGGGGACAGCGCCGTCACGGGGCTCCCCATGCGGGCCGAGGACTCTGCCAGGAAGCGCCGGGCCAGGGGCAGGATGTCCTCGGTGCGTTCCCGCAGCGGCGGCACCCGCAGTTCCACCACGTTGAGGCGGTAGTAGAGGTCCTTGCGGAAGCGGCCCTCGCGCATGGCCGCGGCCAGGTCCGAGTTGGTGGCGGCGATGACCCGGACGTCGATGGGCCGGGAGCGGTTCTCGCCCACGCGGCGCACCTCGCGCTCCTGGAGCACGCGCAGAAGCTTGACCTGCATGGCCTGGGAGATCTCGCCGATCTCGTCCAGCAGCAGGGTGCCCCCCTGCGCCGCCTCGAAGAGTCCCGCGCGGTCCGCCACGGCGCCCGTGAAGGCCCCCCGGGCGTGCCCGAAGAGTTCGCTCTCCAGGAGCGTCTCGGCTACCGCGCCGCAGTTCACCGCGTTGAAGGCCCCCGAGGCCCGGCGCGAGGCGCCGTGGATCATCCGCGCCACGCGCTCCTTGCCCGTGCCGCTCTCTCCGGTGATGAGGATGGTGGTGTTCACCGGGGCCAGGCGCAGGGCGAGGTCGGCCAGCCTGCGCATGGCCGGGCTGTGGACCTCCAGGGCGCATGGGGCGGCGTTCTCCAGGGCGGAGGCCGGCGCGTCCGCACCCCATTCCTCCCGGGGCCGGCCCAGGAAATGGCACCGCGAATCGCCCATGGCCGCGCAGCGGTCCTCCCGCACTTCCATGTCCCGGCCCAGGACCCGGCTCAGGTACCCGCTGGCCAGTCCACAGATGACCCAGCAGGCCGGAACGCGGCTCGGCCCCAGGTGCGCCACATGCTGCTCGGCCTCGAAGGAATCCAGCAGGAGGGCGCGTGAGCCGGCGAAGGAATCGTCCAGGAAGGCGCGGATCTCCGATTCCATGCGGAACAGCCCCAGGAAGCCCGGGTTGAAGGCCCGCGCGGCCTCATCGCCGGCCAGCCGCCACCCCTGGGCGAACCCCACCCGGGTGAGGATGGCCCGGGCTTCCTCCCAGCCGGTCTGCTCCACCAGCTCCTTGCGGAGAATGCCCAGGGTGCCCGCATCCAGCACCACAGCCCGCTCGCCCGCGAGCCGGATGAGGCCTTCCTTGTGATTGACTTCCAGAAGACCCTGCGGGCCCGGTTGATCGAATGCCATGGTGTCTGCTCCTATCCACGCCGGGAGGGGGCGGCGGGTGGGCTGGTATGAAAAAGGGACTTAAAGGGCGTTTGATTAATGGCTTAATGAATGCGTGTTTTGTCCAAGCATGACATTGCTAATGATAACGATAAACAGCATGTGTGCAATCAGAAAGGGGGGGGCGGATCGGCGCGTTTTCCCGCGCCGTTCCTGCGCGAGCCGCCAAGTTGGCGCACCTCGTAGGACTAGGGTTTCGGCAAGGGCCCAGCGGTCGTGTAGTGACTGAAGAGGATTCCGGACGGCATCGCCCTCGTGCCAATCAGCTCAAAGGAGCGTGGCGGGGTGCCCTCCGCGAAGAGCCGCTTTCCCGTGCCCAGCAGCACCGGATAGACGATCAGCAGGAGCTCGTCCGCGAGCCCATGCTCCAGGAGGGTCGAGGTGAGCGTGGAACTGCCCCAGAGGATCACGTCCGGGCCGTCCTTGGACAGGATCCGGCGGACGTCCTGGACGAGGTCCGGTCCAAGGGCTTCGCACGGGCCCCAGCCGAGGCTTTCCGGACGATGGGTGGCCACATGTTTCCGCGCCACGTTGATGCCGTCCGACAGGGGGCTGCTGGGCGCGGTGGGCCAGAAGGAGGACCAGATGTCGTAGGTGCGGCGCCCCAGCAGAAGGTCGAAGTGCTCGCCATGGGCGGCCAGGACCGCATCGCGGCCGGCGGGGGTCCGGTAGGGGGCGGTCCAGTCCCCGTGAGGGAAATCGCCGCCATCACTGGAAACCTGGATCACGCCGTCCAGGGAGATGTGTTCCATGATCTTGAGCATCCGCATCGGAGCCTCCGTGGGGCCGGGCTGGGAGGTCCTGAGCATACCTCCCCTCCGCGCGCGGCACGGTGGAGGTTTTTCGAGGGAAACGCCAGGACCGGGCCCGGACCCTGGACCGCGTCAGGCCCGTCGCATCGGGAATTTGGCGGAGAGTGAGGGATTCGAACCCCCGGTGAGTTTCCCCACGGCTGTTTTCAAGACAGCTGCCTTAAACCGCTCGGCCAACTCTCCCCGGAGTGATTATAGCCTAGGCGTTGGCGCGGTACAGCCCCTCGATGATGTCCTTGAAGGCCTCGTTCACCACCCGGCGCTTGAGCTTGAGGGAGGGCGTCAGCAGGCCGCTCTCGGGGGTCAGCTCGCGGTCCAGGAGGGCGATCTTGCGGATGCGCTCGTAGGTGGAGAGGTGGGCGTTGGTGTGGTTCACCCGGGTCATGAGCTTGGCGAGGACCTTGGGGTGGGCCAGCATCTGGGCGTCGTTCTCGAAGGGCAGCTGCTTGCGCTGGCACCAGTCGCGAAGGGCGGGGAAGTGCGGCACGATGAGGGCGGCCAGGTGGTTGCGATGGTCGCCCACGACGATGGCCTGCTCGATGTAGGGATCCTCGCGCAGGGCGTTCTCGATGGGCTGGGGGGCCACGTTCTTGCCGCCGTTGGTGACGATGATCTCCTTCTTGCGGTCGGTGATCTTCACGCGGCCCTGGGGGTCCATGGCGCCCACGTCGCCGGTGCAGAAGTAGCCTTCCTCGTCGAAGACCTCCCGGGTGGCGGTCTCGTTGCGCCAGTAGCCCTGCATGACGTTGGGACCCTGGCAGAGGATCTCGCCGTCGGGGGCGAGCTTCAGGAAGGGCTTGCCGTCCCAGGCCTTGAGGATGGGGTGGCCCACGTACCCGGGCCGCACCTTGCCGTGGCGGTTGAGGGTCAGGATGGGGCTGGTCTCCGTGAGGCCGTAGCCCTCGTAGATGGGCACGCCCATGGCCCAGAAGAATTCCATGATGGTGGGGTTGATGCCGGCCCCGCCGGTGACGCAGAAGCGCAGGCGCCCGCCGGTCTTGGCGCGGACCTTGGACAGGAGGATCCGGTCCGCCACCCGCCAGGCCAGGTTCGTTAGCCCGCCAGGCTGCTTGTCGAGGTACAGGTGACGCACCACCCGGTGGCAGGTGGAGCGGGCCCAGCTGAAGATCATCCGCTTGGCCAAGCCGCCCGAAGTGAGGGCGTCGCGCACCTTGGCGTAGATCTTCTCGAAGATCCGCGGCACCGCCAGCAGGACCGCGGGCTGGACCTCCAGGAGGTTCTGGGGGAGGGAGATGAGGCTTTCCGCGTAGTAGATGGCGATGCCCAGGTGGAACATCGTGTAGTGGCCCGCGGTGCGCTCGAAGATGTGGGACAGGGGCAGCACCGACAGGCACCGGTCGCCCCGCTCGGGACGCAGGGCCACGATGGCCACTTCCACCACCGCCACGATGTTGGAGGCGATGTTGCCCTGGGTGAGCATGGCCCCCTTGGGGTCACCGGTGGTGCCGGAGGTGTAGATGAGGGTCAGGAGGTCGTCGAGGACCCGCTGGTTTGCCCAGGCGCGCACCTCGGCCCGGCGGTGGTCCAGGGCCTCGCCCTCCTTCATGAGGGCATCCCAGGCCACGCAGTCCAGGCCGTGGGGTTCGGCGGGCATTCCGTCCAGGACGATGACTTTCTCAAGTTCGGGAAGCTTGGCGGCCACGGCCCTGATCTTGGCGAACTGGGCGCCGTTGGAGGTGAGGATCCAGCGGGAGCCGCTGTGCTGGAGGATGAAGGAGGTCTGTTCGGCGGTGAGGGTGTGGTAGATGGGCACGCTCACCAGGCCCATGACGGCGCAGGCGAAGTCCATGATGGCCCAGGCCGGGCGGTTCTCGCAGAGGATGCCGATGCGGTCGCCCTTCTTCAGGCCCCGGCCCTCCAGGGCCAGGCAGAGCCGTTCAACCTTCTCCTGGAGTTCCCGGTGGGGCAGGGGCTTGTAGGCCCCGTCGACCTTGGAAGCCAGGGCATCCGGCAGGTCGAACTTCAGGGCTTCATAAAATAGCTCTGCAATGGTCTGGACCAATGGGGGCGCTCCGCGGAAATGGCAAGCCGCATGTTAGCAGATGCATTCCCCCCTTGCATGGGAGCCTGTAATAGATATTACAGGCCATGACAGAAGTGGAAAAAAACTGAAGAAGGCCTCAATTCTTCCAGGCGGGGCCTACGTTGACGGCCCGGAAGGCGTTCCAGACCGCCTGCTCCTCGGGGCTGGCGGCGCCGAACAGGTCCTTGGCGGAGCAGATGCAGGCCTTGCGGGCATCGGCATAGCCGCTCTGGGAGGTGAGGTAGTGGCTGAGGGCCCGGTACCAGATCTTGGCGGCCCGGTCGTTACCCAGGCCCTCCATGCCCTTGGGCAGCAGGCAGCTGTAGTAGTCGCTGGTGCGGGTGGGACTGGCGCCCTGGCTGAGGAAGTAGAAGCACCGGTTCATGGGGCCCGAGGACATATGGGGGTTCATGAACTCCAGGTCCGGGGACCAGACGTCGGCGCTGGCGCCGTCCTTGCTGGGCTTGTACATGTAGCGGATGGGGGCGGGGTGCTCGGGCTTGGCCACGTCCTCCCCGATGGTCCAGTTGCCGCCCCAGCTTCCGATGAGAGAGTCGGACCCGCCCCGGGCGTAGTACTCGATGAGGGTGCCCATGATGTCGGAGTTGGCTTCGTTGAGGCCGCCGCTCTCCCCGTAGTAGTCCAGGTTGGCCGTGTTNNCGTGGGCCAGCTCGTGGCCGATGACGTCCAGGGAATCCAGGGACTTGAAGTAGCAGCCGTCCCCGATGGTGATGCAGAAGCAGCTGTCGGACCAGAAGGCGTTGTCGTAGTCCCGGTCGTAGTGGACCCGCATGGTGACGGCGGTGCCCTTGTCGTCGACGCCCTTGCGTCCCAGCACCTTGCTGAAGAAGTCCCAGGCCACCTGCAGCCCGTACGCCGCGTCCACCCCCGCCGTCTCCCCGTTGGGCGTCGTGGTCACCCCTCCCGCATAGTTGTTGCCGTCGCCCCAGTTGTTGCTGGCGCTGGTGAAGATGGCGCCGTCCGATTCGCCGATCTGGTGCTTGAGGTCCAGGGTCACGTTGCCGGTGCGGCCCCGGGTCCAGTCGCGCAGCTCGTATCCATCCCCCTTCTGCTGGCGGGTGGTGTTGAGGGTGACCGTGCCGCTGTACTGGGAATAGCCCTTGCCCGTGGCGCCCCGGCCGGTGCGCAGGGAGGACCAGCTCCGGAGGATCTCGCCGGTCTGGGCGTGGACCAGGTAGTCCATGTGGGAGGTCTGGCCCGTTCCCCCTTCCTTCTCCAGGTGGACATGGTAGGCGAGGGCATCCCCCTTGGGCAGGCGCACGACCCGCAGGTCCACGGTGGGCGGAACGCGCCAGGGGCCGGCCATGGCCGGGTCGGTCGTGACCTTCGCCAGGGCCTCGGAGGGCTGGATGGACGGCTGGGTATCGAGATCCAGGCCCTTGACGAAGGCGTCCGTCACGGAGCGGTTCCGGGGTCCCGACAGATGGGCGATCCCTTCGCCGCCCAGGACGCGCACGCCCCGGTAGTACTGCTGGAGGCGGGTGGAATGGCCCTGCATGAGCGGGTCGGGCACGATCCTGCCGACCCGCAGCGTATCGTCACGTCCAAGGCCCAGGGTTGGCGCGAGGTCCTGCACGAGGCTCTGGTCGCGGGCGGCCATCAAGGATTCCGGTTCACCTCCGAGGAGCAGGGCTGGGGCGAGGCAGACGAGGATTAGGGAGCGGGTGGTGACGAGGGGCATGGGTTCTCCTGGGCCGGGTAGCAGGCCGGCGCGCGTTGAAAGACCGGAGGCTGGATAGACCGGGGCGGGGACCGTCCTGTCATCCCTTGTCTCTGGGTGTTTATTGCACGGAACAATAGTCATTGCCTGGGAATTGTCAATGGATGACGGCAAATGAATAGTAAAAAAATAGCTTATTGTGGAATGTTGTCGAAATAATCCTGGTCGGATTGTTGTTCTCCCGCCCGCAAGCGGAGCGGCACGGACGCAGCCGGATCGCGCTTCGCCGGGATCCCGCGCAGATCCTTGGATGGTACCTTGTCGCTCGGGAAGCCTACGGTTACGATGAAAGGCCACCGGGAGAGATGCCGGAGTGGCCGATCGGGCTCGCCTGCTAAGCGAGTGTATTGGGTAAACCAGTACCGGGGGTTCGAATCCCCCTCTCTCCGCCAGAAATAGTTAAGAGCCCTTGAAATTCAAGGGCTTTTTTCGTGCGGGCATTCCCTACCTCTCTCGAAGCCAAGGGCGCTTGATGCTGCCCAGAGGCAAACCTGCCACTACGGTTGATACCTGGACGGGGCAGTCCGTCTGGCAAAATCAACGCTTACCGGAGTCGAACATGATGCCTGTTGGCCCTCTCATGGTGGAGCACCGCCTCATCGAGCGGATGCTGGTCCAGCTCGGCCGCGAAGCGAAGCGGATTCGAGCTACCCGGAAGGTTGATACCGACTTCGTTCTGGCTGGCATCGAGTTCATCCGCCTTTATGCGGACCGGTGCCACCATGGCAAAGAGGAAGACATCCTGTTCCGTGAATTGAAGAAGAAGCCGCTTTCAGATGAGCACCGGCGGGTGATGCAGGAATTGGAAGCTGAGCACCTCCAGGGCCGCAGGACCGTCGGGCGCCTGGCCATGGTCCGGGAGCGGGTCCTGAAGGGCGACACCTCCGCAGTGGGAGATCTGACGATCCTGCTGGAAGAGCTGGTGCGCTTCTACCCCGCGCACATTGACAAGGAAGATCGGAATTTCTTCCTGCCCTGCATGGACTATTTCACGGAGGAGGAGCAGGCGGAGATGGTGGAGGAGGGGCGGGAATTCGATCGCGCGCTGGTCCAGACCTATTACGAAAACCTGCTGGATGCCCGGGAAGGAAAACCGCAGGCGTCCGGGGCTTCGGCCGCAAGCCTCGAAGGGCCCGCTGCCACCTCCTTCGGGTGCATGGTCTGTGGGCATACCTATGATCCCAGGCGAGGTGACTACACCCAGCACATTCCACCCGGTACCCCGTATTCCGACCTTCCTGCGGATTGGGTATGCCCGAGCTGCCATGTCGGCAAGGCAATGTTCATCCCGCTGAGGAGTAGCTGAATAACTGCCTGCGGCCTTCCTTGGAGGTTTGTTGAAAATTTCCATCGGTTCCCTGGTGGTGGGATTTCAACTCGAGGCTGCGACCCACCACGCACGGGTTGAGCGGTGTGAATCCGGGAGAAACTGATCATACACAGAGCTCACAGAGGCGCAG
>DBME01000040.1:0-2218 GCA_002298155.1 Holophagaceae bacterium UBA706
CCCAGGCTCTCCAGCTTCTGGGCGTGCTGGAGCTCGGCCTCCAGCCGCTTGCGCTCCTCCTCGGCGCGGCGGCGCTCGAGGCAGGCTGCGATCTGGCCGGAGATGAACTGGAGCATGCCCAGGTCGCCCACGGTGTAGCGCACGCTGGCCGAGTAGCTCTGCACCGCGATCATCCCCAGGATTCGCCCGTCCATGGACAGGGGCACGCCGAGCCAGCCCTGGGGGGGATTGCCCCTCGTCTCCACCCGGCCCTCGTCGGCCAGATCCTGGATTTTGGCCGCGTCCAGCAGGAAGGATTCGCCCGAACGCAGCACGAGGTCCGTGAGCCCCTTGCCCAGCTTCAGAGCGGGGGGCGGAGGATCGTTCTCGTCCACGAAGTAGGGGAACGTCACCAGGTCGTTGGCGGAATCCAGGAGCGCCACGTAGAAGTTCGCCGCCGGCATGAACTGGAGGATGATGCCGTGGATGCGGGCGTACAGGTCCTCCATGCTCCGGGCCGCCTCGGAGATCTCGAAGAGCGCCGTCTGCATCTTCTGGGCGGAGAGCCGGTCATGGATGTCCATGTTCATGCCCACCCAGGACGCAATGGTGCCGTCCGGATTGCGCAGAGGCACCGCGCGGGCGTGGTTCCACCGCCACTGGCCGCTGTGGTGGCGCAGGCGGTACTCGTTGCTCACCCTCACGCCGGCGAGGAGCCCCTGGAAGAAGGTCTCCATGACCCGGGTGCGGTCGTCGGGATGGATGCAGGCCTCGTAGCCGTAGCCGCAGAGCTGGTCGAAGGTCTGCCCCGTGTAGGCGCGCCAGGTGGGGGAATCCTCGGTGATGAAGCCGCGCCCGTCGCAGGTCCACACGATCTGCGCCGAGGCTTCGACCAGGGCCCGGTACTTGGCCTCGTCGGCCAGCACCTTCCCAAGATCCCCAGCTTTCACGTCCCCTGACATGGGCCCTCCAGCCCCCGCGGTCCTCCGGCTCAGTTCCTGGCTGCGTCGGAGCAGCCGTTGCCGGTGTCATCGAGGCTGGCCAGGGAGATCATCGGTGCGTTGATCTCCAGGTTGGCGCCTTCCTCCACGTGGATCGCAGCCACGCGTGAGGCGGTGGGGGCCGTGTACTCGTTCTGCATCTTCATGGCTTCGAGGATGAGGAGCGGCTGCCCCTCCTCCACGGCCTCGCCGGGCTGCACCAGGAGCTTGAGCACCTTGCCGGGCATGAGGGCCTGGATCATGCTGCACTCGCTGCGCTTGCTGCGGGCCATGGCCTCGGCCAGGAGGGCCTTGCGGGGATCCTGGAGCGTGAACTCGTAGGCGCCGTCGAAGGTGGTGGCCCGGAACCCGTGCAGGTCCGGATCGGCGTTGCGGATGCGGTCGATGTTCACGCCCACGGACTTGCCCTCCATGATGATGGAGTAGCTGGAGCGTTCGACCTTGGTGATGTCCAGTTCGAATTCTTCGCCGTCCCAGGTCATGACGGTGGCGCCGCGGCGGCGCCGGATTTCGAGCTCATGGGTCTGATCGGCGATGACGAGCGTGCGCTTCATGACGATTCCTTAAAGCCGGTTGAACTTGGCGAGGGTCTTCCAGGCGGAGGGCTCGGGGCATTCGCTCCGGGGCGACGGCTGCTGGGCGCGCCGTTCCTCCATCTCCAGCTCGTCGAACAGGGCCGCGGCCACGGCGAACTTGAGGTTCGGACCGATCTCCTTCTGCTTCCACCAGGGGTGGTCGAGGATGCCGGTGTGCAGGTCACCCTTGATGAAGGCCTTGTGTTCGAGGAGGGCCTTGAAGAAGGCCACGTTGTTGCGCACGCCGCCCAGGCGGTATTCCATCAGGGCGGAGTGCATGCGCTGCAGGGCCTCGGTGCGGGTCTGGCCCCAGGTGGAGATCTTGGCCAGCAGGGGCGCGTAGAAGGGGGAGAGCTCCCAGCCGAAGTAGACGCCGCTGTCGTTGCGCAGGTTGTGGCCCTGGGGGGAGCGCAAGTACTGGATCTTGCCCGAGGAGGGGGCGAAGTCGCGGTCCGGGTCCTCGGCGTTGATGCGGCACTGGATGGCGTGGCCCCAGAAGGGGATCTTGTCCTGGGTGAGGGGCAGCGGCTTGCCCTGGGCGATGTCGATCTGCCACTTCACCAGGTCCTGTCCTGTGATCCATTCGGTGACGGCGTGGCCGCCCTGGATCCGGCAGGTCATTTCCAGGAAGTAGTAGTTGCCCTCCTGGTCCAGGAGGAACTC
>DBME01000040.1:2308-3566 GCA_002298155.1 Holophagaceae bacterium UBA706
ACCTGCTGGAAGCGGCGCTGCACGGAGCCTTCCCGTTCCCAGAGGTAGACGTAGTTCCCGTGGACGTCCCCGGCGATCTGCACCTCCAGGTGGCGGGGATGGATCAGCGCCTTCTCCAGGTAGACCCGCTCGTCCCAGAAGGAGAAGATCGAATCGCCCTTCACGCGGGGGAGGGCCCGGCGCAGGTCGCCGGCGGTCTTGACCTTGCGCATGCCCTTGCCGTCACGGCCCAGCACGGGCTTGACCATGAGGGGGTAGCCCACCTTGCGGGCCTCGTCCAGGAGGTCCTCGTCGTTCATGGTCTCCTGGATGCCCGGCAGAACGGGGCAGCCCACGGAGCGGGCGATTTCCCGGGCGACGATCTTGTTGTCCATTTTTTCAAGAACTTCGGCGCTGGGCCCCAGCCAGGTGATNNGGCGAACTCGGCGTTCTCGGAGAGGAAGCCGTAGCCGGGGTGGATGGCGTCGGCGCCGGTCTTGCGGCAGGCGTCGATGATCTTGTCCACCCGCATGTAGCTCTCCCGGGCGGGGGTGGGACCGATGGGCACGGAAAGGATGGCCAAGCGGACGTGCATGGCGCCCCGATCCGAATCCGAATACACGGCCACCGTGGGAATGTCGATCTCCCGGCAGGTGCGCATGATCCGGCAGGCGATTTCCCCACGGTTGGCGATGAGCAGTTTGGTGACGGGCATGGCCGGTTCCTCAAAGGATGGCCCCGGATCCCGTTCGGAAACTGGGGCATCATAGAATAGTGCGAACCCCCAGACTACCAAACCTGACCATCCGGTCCATAATCTCGATCCTGATGCTCCTCCCCCTCGGGGGCTGTGGGCGGAAGGGGGACCCCATCCCGCGCACCCGTTCCGCGCCCGGCCCCTGCACGGTGCGCTGGGCCTCCCACCGGGTCCTGGAAGTGCATCTTCCCTTAGCGGACGCCAAGGGCGTGGAGCTCGTGGGCGTGGAAAAGGTCCGCATCTTCTACCTGCCGCTGGGAGCATCCCGGCCTTCGCCCCAGGAGGTCATCGCCCGGGGCGAGGTGGTCCTGGAGCGCAGCCGGCCCGATCTGCCGGGGCCGGGGGGGACGTTGAGTCTGGATATGCGCCAGATCGGCCGTCAGCCCGGATGGTTGGTGGCAGCGGCCGTGAGGGTGGGAAATGTCGTGGGTGCACCCAGCGAACCGCTGCCCTGGCTGGATCCAGCCATCTGAACCGCCGCCCTTAAAAAAGTAATTCAATCTTTTCCTCGGCGATCCTCGG
>DBME01000228.1 GCA_002298155.1 Holophagaceae bacterium UBA706
CCATCCCACGCCCGTGCCCCTGCTGGTAAACCGAGGCAAAGGTAGGTCAATGGGAGACTGCGTCAAGGTCGCAAGAATGCCCACCGGATCCGGGGATCCGATGGGCACTTCACTTCATATGAATCACGCTTAGCGCATGGCTTCCATGGGGCTCAGACGCATGGCCCGGAAGGCCGGATACATGCCGAACACCAGCGAGAGGGCCAGGGCCACCAGCCAGGCCGTTATGAGTCCAAAAGGATTAACCACGAGCCCATAGGGGAAGTTGGCCGACAGCGCCTTGCACAGGCCAGCGCCCGCCAGGGTGCCAGCCAGGGCGCCTACTGCCGCCAGCACGGCCGCCTCCAGGAGGAACTGCACGAAGATCTCCTGGTCCGTGGCGCCCAGGGCCTTGCGCAGGCCGATCTCGTAGCGCCGGTCCGAGAAGGAGATGAGCATCACGGACAGCACGCCCACACCGCCCACCAGGAGCACCGTGCCGGCCAGGCTCAGCAGCACCACGGTCCAGCCGTGCATCTGCTGCAGGAAGTTCTGCCAGCTGCGGGCGGCCTCGGCGTCCAGGTCCACCACCTCGATGTCCTCGATGCCGTGATGGGCCTGCTTGGCGCGGCCGATGATCATGGCCGTGACGTCCTTCATGTCGCGCTTGGCCTTGAGCTTGACGCCCACCTGGCTGAGCTTGTGGGTGGGATCCAGGCGGTCCATGTAGGCTTCCAGGGGCACCAGCATGCCGTTGGCGTCCATCCAGGTGTCGTCGTTGAAGATCATCAGGGGCGCCAGCACCCCCACCACGCGGAACGGCATGCCGTCCACCATGATGTCCTTGCCCACGGGATCGGCGCCGCCCATGAACTTGGAGGCTAGGCTCGCGCCCAGCACGGCCACGGCGGAGCGCCGCTTCTGGTCGTCCTCGGTGAGACCGCGGCCGGAGGCGATCTTCCGGTTCATGGTGGGCAGGTACTCCGGCACGTTGCCGGTGACCATGCTCCGCTCGGTGCCGCCGGCGACCCTCACACTGACCTGCTTGGCGGCGCGCGGCATGAAGGCCAGGACCTTGTCGTAGGGGGCGGTGAGGCGGGGCACGTCCTCGTAGCGCAGGCCGGGGCTCATGGCGAAGCGCTTCTGCTGTTCGGAGGTCTCGGGCGACTTGGGGGCCATGACGAGCGTGCCGTCCCAGCTCATGCCGGAGAAGCCGGTGCCGATCTTGTCCATGATCCCGTCCAGGACCGAGGTCATCACCACCAGGGCGAAGACGCCCAGCATGAGCAGGGTGAGGGTCAGGAAGCTGCGGGTCTTGTGGGCCCACAGCTCCCGCAGGCCGCTGGTGACCACTTCCCAGCCCAGGGCGGCCTGGTGCAGGAAGCCGCGTCCCGCGGGGGCCGGAGCCGGGGCGGGGGCCAGGGAATCCTCGCCCAGGAGGGTGAGGCCGGGGGCGGGGGGGAGGAAGGCGGGACGTTCACTCATAGCGCAGCGCTTCCATGGGAGACAGGCGGCTGGCCTTCCACGCGGGGTAGAGGGCGAAGGCGAACCCGAAGATCGCGGCCAGGAGGAAGGCCCAGATGAAGCTGCCGGCGTTCATGGTGAGCGGCACCCCCAGGTTGTAGGTGATGCTCCAGGAGAAGACGCACCCGATGGCCAGGCCCACCAGGGCGCCCAGGATCGTCAGGAGCAGGGCCTCGGTCATGAACCCCTTGAACACCTCGCGGCCGGAGGCGCCGATGGCCATCTTGACGCCCACTTCCCGCACGCGCTCCTTGAGGGAGGCCATCTGGATGTTGACGTTCACGATGCCGCCGCCCAGCAGGGCGAGGACGCCCGAGAGCAGGAAGATCATGTCGTACACCGCGCCCTGGCTCTCCTGCTTGCGCACCCGGGCCGCCACGTCGTCCAGGCGGAAGTCCTCCTGAAGCCGGTGGTTGCCCTTGAGCAGGGAGGTGAGGCCCTTGCTGAAGGCCTGGATCCCGCTGACCTTGGGCAGGCGGAACGTGACGCGGTCCATGCGCTTGTAGTGGTCGCCCTGCATGCGCTTCTGCACGAAGGCCGACGGCACGGCGATGATGCGGTTCCGCCAGTGGAAGATGTTGCCGCCGTCCTCCCGGAACCGGAACACGCGCTCCTGGAAGGTGCCCACCACGGTCACGGGGATGTCGCCGATGGTCATGGGCTTGCCCACGGCGTCGCCGGCGGGGAAATAGGTCTGCGCCGCCTCGGCGCCGAGGATCACCACGGCCTCGCCCTGCTCCATCTCCGAGGCGCTGAAGGCGCGCCCCGTGGCGATGCCGTAGCCTTCCATGGGGATGAAGTCGAAGCTGACGCCGGTGATCTGGCGGTCCTGGTCTGCATAGGGTGACTTGGTGCGCGCCCTGGCGTTCTTGCGGACGCTGACGCCGGCCACGGCCTGGGCGTCCAGGTCGGCGCCGCCCTGGGCGTCGACCCCGCGCAGGCCGAGGTTGGCGGCCTGGAGGGCGGTGGGCTGGCCGTCCTTGACGATGGCGTTGGGCTGGACGTTGAGCTTGTCCAGGCCGCCGAGCTTAACGTAGAGGCGCTCGGACTGCCCGCGCATGCTGTCGGAGATGGAGAAGCCCCCCAGCACCGACGCGACGCCCAGGATCACCCCCAGGGCCTGCAGGACGGACCGGCCGAGGTTCTCCCGGATTTCGCCCCAGGCCTCGAAGAGCCGTTCCCTGAACGCGCCGGAGGTCATCATGCCTGGCCGCCGGCGTGGATGAGGCCGTCCCGGATCTCCACCTGGCGCGAGGCCATGGCGGCGATGCCCAGGTCGTGCGTGACGAGGAGGACGGTGTTGCCCTGCTTGTTGAGCTGCCGGAAGAGGTCCAGGATCTCGGCGCCCGTGTGGGAGTCGAGGGCGCCGGTGGGCTCGTCGGCCAGGAGCATGGTGGGGTTGTTGGCCAGGGCCCGGGCGATGGAGACGCGCTGCTTCTGGCCGCCGGAAAGCTCACCGGGGAGCTTCATGGCCTTCTCGGCGATGCCCACGCGGTCGAGCATCTCCATGGCCCGCTTGCGCCGCTCGCGGCGGCCGACGCCAGCGTAGAGCATGGGCAGCTCCACGTTGCGGACCACGGAGGCCTTGGGCAGGAGGTTGTAGGCCTGGAAGACGAAGCCGATCTTGGTGTTGCGGATGCGGGCGAGGTCGGAGCCGGAGAGACCCTCCACGGCGTGGCCGTCCAGGGCGTAGCTGCCGCCGGTGGGGCGGTCCAGGCAGCCCAGGATGGCCATGAGGGTGGACTTCCCGGAACCGCTGGGGCCGATGAGGGCGATGAACTCGCCGGTTTCGACCTGCATGTCGATGCCGCGCAGGGCGTGGACGGCCGTGCCATTGGCGCCGAACACCTTGGTGATCGACCGGGTTTCGATGACGAGGGGCATGGAGGCTCCGGCTAGAAGTTGTCTTCGTCCTTTTCCACCTTCTTGCGGGTGGGATCTTCCAGGCACACCTGCTCGTCCTTGCCGAGGCCGGAGATGATCTCCACGCGCTCGAGGGTGGCGATGCCGGCCTTGACGGGCACCACCTCGAAGTAGTCCTGCCAGTGGTCGGAGAGCCACACGAACTTGGAGCGGCCGGAGAGGCCTTCCCGCGCGGCGGCGACCTTCTCGGGGGGCAGGTCCTTCTTCAGGCGGAAGACCACGGACTGGCCGTCCCGGCGCTGCAGGGCCTCCAGGGGGACGCTGATGGCCTTGTCGCGCTTCTCGCCCAGGATCTCGACGTTGGCGCTCATGCCGGTGCGGAAGGCGTCGCTGAGCTCGTCCAGCTTGATCTCGACCTTGAACACCTTGATCTTGTCCACCAGCTCGGCGGCGGGGGAGACGAAGCGCACCCGGCCCGTGAAGGTCCGCTGGGGGAAGGCGTCCAGGGTGATGCGCACGGGCTGGTCGACCTTGACCTTGGCCACGTCCACTTCATTGATGTTCACCTTGATGATGAGGGACTTCAGGTCGGCCACGGTGTAGACCACGGTGCCGGAATTGAAGCTGTTGACGCCCGACATGATGGTGTCGCCGAGCTCCACGCCCTTCTTGATGACCATTCCGGTCATGGGGGAGATCACCTTGGCGTGCTGGGTGGAGGCGTTGCCCGCGATGGGGATGCCCCGGTCCTCGACGATCTGGTACCGGGTCTGGGCGGCCTTGAGGGTCTCCTGGGCCAGGTCGCGGGTCATCTTGGAGGTGCGGAAGGCCTGTTCGGAGACGAGCCCGTCGCGGAAGAGCGCTTCCTGCTGCTTGAAGTCCTTCTCGGCGTTGAGGTAGGCCACCTTGGCCTGCGAAACGCTGCCCTGGACGTCGCTGAGGGTTTGGGCCTGGTTCACGTCGGGTTCCACCTCGGCGAGGACCTCGCCCTGGGTGACCATGTCGCCTTCCCGGACCTTGTAGGAGAGGACCCGTCCCGAAACCGTGGACTTGATGTCCACCTTGACGAAGGGGTCCACCATGCCCACTTCCCGGACGCTCACCTGAAGGTCCTCGGCCTGGACCTTGCCCAGACGGAAGGGGGTCTCCGAGCCGCCCTTGGGCTTCTGGTTGCCCTTGGCCGCGATGAACAGGCCCGCCACGACCACGAAACCCACGGCGCTCAGGATCCACCAGCGCTTCTTCATCTCTCTCCCCCGTCTATCGATGATCTTTGATTGGTTATTGATGTGACCCTTGGATTACGGGGCAAGTGTGGCGCCGTTTAGGGGCCGGGAGATGGGGCGATCGGCCACTACGGCGGGGAAATCGGCCAACGCCCGGCCGGGGCCGGGGAACGCTGCCTGGCGGCCAAGCACGCGGTGAAAACCGGTGTGACAACAGCGAATGGGCGTGGGTTGGCCAGGTTTCCGACGCTACGTCGAGCAAGCGCACCTGAACCTGCATGCCCCAGCCCGCATATCCGCTCGCCGAGCCCAACCCTTGGCCAACCTGCTTTTATCCTGCTTGTTCCCCTGAATCCAATTCACATCCCCGTTACAGCCCACCCGCCGAGGTTCCGTCACCCTGGGGCCGTGCAGGCAGAGCCCACCCATCCAGGCAAGGGGGCAGGGAGCTCGGGGGCAAGGACGTCCACGGACGCCTGGCGCGACCCCTCCCGGCGCCGGCCCTGTTGAAACAGGGATAAACGAAGATAGGGGGGATGAAAGGGATAGGGCCCCCCTGGGCTTGCGCCTTCTTCCTTGGCCGTGCTTACTCCGGCTAGTTCCCCGCCGTCAGCCGCTGGGTTTCCCTGGCGATCATCAATTCCTCGTTCGTGGGAATCACCGCCACCGCCACCCGGGAATCGGGCGTGGAGATGAAACGGTCCGCCTTGCTCCGGGTGCGGTTGACCTCCTCGTCCAGCTTGATGCCGAGGAAGGCCAGGCGCTCGCAGACCCACGTGCGCAGGATGGGGGAGTTCTCCCCGATGCCGGCGGTGAAGGTGATGGCGTCCACGCCGGGGTGCGTGGTCAGGAACTCGCCCGCCGAGCCGGGGCCGAAGCCGTGCACCACGTTGTACACGCCCTTGGGCATGCCCACCTTGTTCATCACCTCGCCGAGCAGCGCGGCGGTCTGCGGCGTCTCCTCGGAGGGCTTGACCACCACGGTGTTGCCGCAGGCCAGGGCCGGGCCGACCTTCCAGGTCATCAGCAGCAGCGGCAGGTTCCACGGACAGATGACGCCGACGACGCCGACCGGACGACGATAGCCGTAGTTGATCGCGCCCTTGCCGTCCGGCGTGGACATTTCGAAGAATTCGGTGGGCACGTTCTTCACCACGTCGGCGAAGACCTTGAAGTTGGCGGCGCCGCGCGGAATGTCGATATGCGAGGCCAGCGCACGCGGCTTGCCGGTATCGGCGCACTCGGCTTCGAGGAACTCCTCGAAGCGGTTGTTGATCTCGTCGGCCACGGCATTGAGCAGGTCCACCCGCTCGGCCACGGTCATCTTGCCCCAGGGGCCCTTGAGTGCGGCCTGGGCGGCCTCGACGGCGGCATCCACTTCGGCCTTGCCGGCTTCGGACACACGGCCGATAACGGTGTTATCCAGCGGCGAACGCTTGTCGAACCACTTGCCGGTGGCAACGAACTCGCCGTTGATGAAATTCTTGATTTCCTTCATGAGCACTTTCTCCTCGCGTGATATGCGGACCGGCACGACATCGCCACAGCGCGTCGCCAAAAAAACGGAACAATAATCGCCGTGAATCTCGAAGTCAAGAATAAATCTCGAGATTTATGCGGAGTGGGATACCGCCCCCGCCGCCTGCTTTTCCAGCACCATGAAGACGTTGCGCGCGGTGCGCTGGATGTGCTCGCCGAGCAGGGTCACGGCGCGCTCGGCGTCGCGCGCCAGCGCCGCGTCGGCGATTGACTGGTGCTCGGTGGCGACGTTGCGGTCGAGCACGTAATTGGCGAGGAACAGGCGTCGGTAGCGGTCATTCAGATCGCGCAGCGTGGCGCAGAACTGGAGCAGCAGGGGCGAATCGCAGGCGCCGACCAGCGCCAGATGAAATTCGCGGTGCAGGTGCTCCCAAGGCTGGCTGCCCTCTTCCGCCGAGCGCAAGGATTCCACCTTCTTCAGCCGGTGCAGCGCGGCGACCACGCCGACCTCCCACTCGTCGCCGCCGCGCTCGATGGAATCGCGCAGCGCCATTGACTCGAGGGTGGTGCGCAGGCGGATCACGTCGGCGAACATTGCCCGCGACACCGGCGCCACGGTGAAACCGCGCTGGCTTTCGGCGACCACGATGCCCTCGGCTACCAGCCGCGACAACGCCTCGCGCAGGGGACTCAGGCTCACGCCGTAGCGGCCGCGCAACTCCTCCAGCCGCAGCTTGGCACCCGGGGTCATGCGCCCCTCGAGGATCTCGGCGCGCAGCCGGTCGTACAACGTCGCGGTCAAGGTGCCGCCGGCGGCGGCCTCGTCGCCCTGCATGCCGCTTTTTGCCGGGGCTTCCGGTTCGGTTCGTTCCAGACTCAAGCTTGTCTCCATGTTATTGGTATAAGGCAAATCGATATTTCACTAATATTATCGATTTTTTATTGACACCCCCCGTCGTTCTCGATATTTTTCGCCCCAATCGATAACAGCACACTGAGGAGAATCGCATGCAATTGCCCCCGCCCCCGGACAAGAACGCCGTCGAAGCGCTGATCGGCAAATACGCCGACAGCACCCCGCTGGCCGACCGCGAAGCCGCCTACAAGGAACTGATTGGTTTCGTTCCGCCGCGCATCCAGTCGCGCCTGGCAGTCACCGGCGCGCTCGATCCCGAGCTGCTGCGCATGCAGGAGGAAATGCGCCTGCACGCCATGTATCCGAAGTGTTTCGACACCAAGACCGCGCAACTGATGCTGTTCGGCATGCTGCTGCTCGACCTCAACGACGCCATGCAGCTGCACGCCATCGCCGCCCGCCGCGCCGGTGCGAGCTGGGAGGAAATGCAGGCCGTGGTCAGCCTGGCCTTCCTCTTCCGCGGCCTGTCCGCCGCCAACCGCGGCGCCGAAGTGCTCGCCGCCGTCGCCAAGCGCGAAGCGGAAGAAGCCGCTAAAGCCGGCAAATGAGCGGCCACGTGAGCGCCACTGATACCGGTGTGGTGGCCACGGCGGTCACCATCCACGTGCCGCGCATTGCCATCGAGGAAAAGGCGCCGCCTTTCCAGAAGGACATCATCGAAGGCTCCAAGGCCATGGGCCGCGCCCTGCGCGACCTGAAGCCGGATGCCTTCGTCGTCGTCACCGCGCACTGGGTGTCCACCTTCAACTGGTACGCCACCAGCCACGCCGTGCATGAAGGCATCTGCGTCGCCGACGAGGCGCCCGATCTGGTGCCCGGCCTGCCCTACCGCCAGCCCGGCGACCCGGCGCTGGCCCGCGCCATCGTCGAGCAG